>CAJXWI010000760.1 GCA_913062735.1 uncultured Arcobacter sp. | reverse complement strand
AAAAGATACAAAAGGTACACAATTACATAGATTTATAAATGCTTTAGCCATTGAACACATAGGAGAAGTAGCTTCAAAAGAAATCGCCTTAGGTTTTGGAGAAGAACTTTTTTCACTTAACTATGAAAAACTTATAAGTATTGAAGGTTTTGGGGAACAAATGGTAAATTCATTTTTAGAATTTATGAGAGTAAATGATGCTTTAATTAAAGAACTATTTACAATTATCAAGCCCGAGATTGAACAAAGAGTTGAAGCTAAAGAAAATCCTTTTAAAGGTAAAACACTTGTTATTACAGGAACAATGAGTGTTAGTAGAGGTTTAATTAAAAAGGATTTAGAATCTCTTGGTGCAAAAATAAGCTCATCAGTATCTAAAAAAACTGACTTCTTAATTTATGGAGGAGATGCTGGTTCTAAATATGATAAAGCCATCACACTAAAAGTAAGTACTCTAAGTGAAGAACAAATGAGAGAATTATTGAAGTAAAGCTGTTTTACTGTTACTTTTTCATCTTTTTTTTGCGAATAAGATGATTAGTATATTTGAATCAAGTCATATTATTACTTTTATTCTATAATATATCTTAATACTTTTTAAAGGCGAAGAATGATTCAAAAAGACCAAAAATCACTTGCTATGACTATGTTAATGACCCCAGATAAAGCAAATTTTTCTGGCACAAATGTCAATGGTGGTGAAATACTAAAAATGCTTGATCATGTGGCTTATGCTTGTGCCGCAAGATATACAGGAATGTATGCTGTTACTTTATCTGTAGATATGGTACTTTTTCAAAATCCAATTAAAATTGGTTCACTTGTAACTTTTTATGCATCTGTAAATTATACAGGACGTACCTCAATGGAAATAGGAATTAAAGTTATTTCAGAAGATGTAAAAAACAGAGAAACCAAACATACAAATGTTTGTTATTTTACTATGATTGCAGTTGATGAAAAGGGAGATCCAACACCAGTACCCAAACTTCCTATAGAAACAGAAGATGATAAAAGAAGATATAAAGATGCTATTAGAAGAAAAGAAGCGAGAATTGAAGCTAAGTCAATTACGCATATACGATAAATTATTAAAATAAAAAGAAGTGTTACTTCTTTTTATTTTCTTCTTTTAATTCTGAAAATTCCTCGTAAGAACCTTTAAAATCAATAATTGATCCATCTGCTTGAATTTCAATAATTCTATTTGCATATACATCTAATAATTCTCTATCATGCGAAACACAAATTACAGAACCAGCATAAGCCAATAATCCTTCTCCCAGTGCAATAATAGCTTCTAAATCAAGATGATTTGTAGGCTCATCTAAAATCATGAAGTTAGGCTGTTCTAACATTATTTTAGAAAGCATCATTCTGTGTTTTTCACCACCAGAACACGCTTTTACTTGTTTTTCTTGCTCAGTACCATTAAACAACATACGTCCTAGACAGTTTCTAATTTCAGAAATATCTGCATCTCTATCAAAAGCTCTTAACCAGTCGTATAAAGTAATATCACCTTCAATTAAATCTGTAGCATTTTGAGGAAAGTATCCATTTTGAATAGTAGCTCCCCATAATATTTCTCCAGAATCAGGTTTCATATTCTCAACCATGATTTCACACAAGGTAGTCTTACCAACACCATTTGGCCCAATAACTGCTATTTTATCTTCTTTTTCTACTGTAAATGAAATATCATCTAATACAACATTTCCATCAAAAGATTTACTTATATTTTTAAGTGTTAGAATTTCTTTTCCAACTTCTCTTTTTTGTTTAAAGATAATAGCTGGGTCTCTTCGTGAAGAAACTTGAATAGAACCAACATTTAGCTTATCAAGTTGTTTTTGTCTTGATGTAGCTTGTTTTGCTTTTGAAGCATTTGCAGAGAATCTTGTAATAAACTTTTCAAGTTCATCTTTTTCTTTTAATTTTTTGTTAACGTCTTTTTCATTTTGTTTAGCAATTACCATTGATGCAATATACCAATCATC
>CAJXWI010000759.1 GCA_913062735.1 uncultured Arcobacter sp. | reverse complement strand
ATCTATAATATAATTTAAATAACATGTAATCATTTTTATTCCTTTAATCGTTTGAAAGAATAGCGAATATTGTATATAAGTATAGTTAGAAACGGTATCCAATACTTACAAGAAATAGCTCTTGATTACTCTTAAAGAAATCAATATTAGAATTTTTTGTATTTTTAATTAAAACTGTATTTAAAAATACATTTTTATAGTTCAAGAATTTTGCTTTATTATATATAAGTTTAAAAGCAAATACTTTTTCATCTCGCTCTTTATTAAAATAAGAATTTTTTTCATCAAAATTATATATCTCGTAGGAGTTTTCAAGCTTTAATTGATGTGTATTTAAAAAATTAAGTTCCATTTCATATTTTAATCCTATTTTATTATAATCATTACTTTCTCCATCATATACTCCATTACCTACAATAAGTCCAAGATGTGCATTAGAGTTCTCATTAAAATC
This sequence comes from uncultured Arcobacter sp., assembly GCA_913062735.1. The sequence goes on along the minus strand of CAJXWI010000759.1, from coordinate 1,548 downwards.
AAGTACTTTTGCCATAAAATTAAACTGATTTTTATAATAACTTTGTTCTTCTGTTTTATTTACTTTATCATCAAGGCTAAGTCTCTCATGCATATATTGGATATTTAAAAAATCATAAAGTTCATTAACCCCAAGATTAAGATTTAGAATTTTAGCAGTATCCGTTTTTCTATTAACATTTATGGAATAAGGATTAATATACATATCTTCAACAGAATAATCTAAGCCATAAAAGATTTTATTATCAAATTCTTGTTCAATTCCAAGACCATTTGACTTTAAATAAACAGCATTGTTTTCTTTCCATGAATAAGACAAGCGTTGTTCTTCTGCGCTAGCATTTAGGGAAAAACTTCCATAATTAAGATTCAATAAAGGAGAAACGAAATTTTTATTAATACTTTTGGCCTCAGTATTTATCGAACTTATTTTATCATTATCATCATGTACAAAAAAATTATTTTCTACATCTGAATTTCCTAAACCCAGTCCAACACTACCAGTTAACTCACTTTGTGCTATTAACAATGACGCACTTAAACTCATTGTTATCAATATTTTTTTTATCATTGAAATTCCTTTTTTCTGCTATTTAAATAATTAGCAAGTTTTTAATTTATAAAAAGATTATAAAGAAATATTGTGTGGGAATAATGTGTTTTTAAATAGCTAAGATTTTTATAGAAAATATTATTAAAAAATTAATTTTTTGAATATTGATTTAAAAAATATCAATGAAAAAAAGCTTATACAAGAAAAAAGAAGTGAGATAAGTTCTAGTACAAAAATTGCTGTAATTTTTATTATGCTTTTTGTTGATTTAATTGCACCTTTTCCTAAGACTTTAAAAACAGCCTTTGTATTGTTTTTATACTTTTTTGATATCTTAATTACTTTTGACAGCTCTTTTGTTTCATCAACATACTTTAATAAAAAAATACTATCAACATAAGAAGTGTTTTTTTTAAGGGTATTTAATTGCAATAGAAGTTTATTGCTGCTTTTTAGATTAATACTTTTTGCAAAAGTCTTATAACCTGTTTTCATAGTAGTCAAAGAAGAGAAATCGGCTTTTTTTAAAAGTTTAATATTCATACTTTTATTTAGTATTTTACTTATTTCTTTAGTAAAAGATTTTGTCAACGTTCCTGTTTTTTTTGCTATTTTTAATACAGAAGTAGAAACTTTAAGTGGAATACTTGCCCCTGCACTAATAATATCTGTAAATGAAAAAAACAAACCCAAGGCAGAAATACTTAGAATAAAACGATCGTAGTTTTCATCGTTTTTGTAGGCTTTTCCTTCTATATATAAGTCTCTTATATCCCCTACTAAGAGGAAATCAGAGCTTACACTTCCTGTAAAACTTACGATACCAACTTTTTCATTAGCAGCAAGCTCATTTCCTATTGTTGAACCAGATCCAGAAACTAGATTGAAAACTCCTTTTGGAAGTCCTATCTCATCAACTAATTTTGCAAATTCAAATGCATTATTTGGTGTTTCACCACTTGGTTTAATAACTATTGTATTTCCAGTTAAAAGTGC
>CAJXWI010000758.1 GCA_913062735.1 uncultured Arcobacter sp. | reverse complement strand
AATCAAATATTAAGAATATAAGGAAGCTAAGTATTTTAAAATAAGTTAGGCTACTAAGACAATATCTTATACCTATTAAAGATAATTAATTCCATTAATCAAAAATATTTAAATCAAAATCCATGTGATATTATAAAAATATCATAAACTTTAGTTACAATCATTTCAAAATAATAATTTATATGTTTTATAAGGATTTTTGTTAATGAAAATATATGCTTTGATAACCATAGCAGTACTATTATGGTCGGGAAATTTTATACTGGGTAGATTGGTTAGTCCAGAAATCCAACCCATGCAATTGGCACTTTTTAGATGGGGCTTAGTTTTGATTTTATTACTGCCTTATATCTTCTTGCATCAAAAAGTCATTTTTACTGCAATCAAAAATAACTTTCTAATTTTACTTGTATTGTCTTTTTTAGGAGTGACTGGTTTTAATACTATTTTGTATTATGGATTGCAAGAAACAACGGCTACTAATTCACTGTTAATTAATTCTTCCATTCCTATTATAATTATTGTATTAAATACGTTGTTTACAAAAGAGCCTATTACCTTTAATCAAATAATTGGTGTTTTTTTATCAACGCTTGGGGTGATATTTCTAGTTATAAAAGGGGATATCTCCAATTTAATCAATTTTGAATTTAACAAAGGTGATTTTTGGGTTATATTATCATCAATTACTTGGGCTACTTATTGTATTTTAGTAAAATATAAACCTACTAAATTAAAAGCCTTTGAGTTTATTTCTATTATTACTCTTTTAGGTTTTATTATGTTGTTTATCATTTATTTTTTAATGGGGAATACCGTTCATTTTAACTTCTCATCTACTGTATATACATCTGTTCTTTATATGGCAATATTTCCTTCTTTATTTTCTTATTATTTGTGGAACAGAGGAATTATGGAGATAGGTGCAAATAAAACAGGACAAGTAACACATATTATGCCTGTATCTGGAAGTATTTTAGCCTATGTATTTTTAGGAGAAAACTTAGAGACATATCATTTTTATGGAATTGTTTTTATCGCAATTGGTATTTACATATCTTTATTTTATAAAAGCAAACATTCTTCTTAATTAAAAAATATTTTTTATAAATATTTTTTAATTTTACTAATAAAAAATTTCTTCCTTATTGTTTTGTATTTTATTTGCGAAGGTATCTTAATATTTCTTCCCACTTTTCCTACATTTATTTATTATATAATTTAACACAAAGCGATATTGTTCTTTATTGCTATCTTAAATAAATAGGTAATTACTAGTATGAGTAAAATATTATTCTTTCTTTCTTTTACAATATTTTTATTCGCAAATGAGAATAAACTTCTTTTAAATGAGCAAGAATTATTGTGGATTCAAAACAATCCCGTTGTAAAAGTTGGTGCAAAAGAAAAATGGGCACCCTTTAGCATGTATGTTAAAGGAAAACACGAGGGTTTGAGTTCTGATTATCTAAAAATTATTTCAAGAAAAACTGGTTTAAAATTTAATTATATTTTTGATTCATGGAATAATCTTGAAAAAAAAATCATAGCCTCTGAAATTGATATTATTCCCACAGCCTATTTTGATAAAAAAATAAAAAAACATGTTTCTTTCTCTAGTCCTTATCTTTCAATAATAGATTACTTTTTTGTACATAAAAGTATAAAAGCGGTAAATTTTTCGGACCTAAAAGGTTTAACTTTGGCGCTTCCAAAGGGTTATTTCCGTATTGATTTAATTAGAAAAGAAATGCCATATTTAAAAATCATTGAAACAAAAAACCTTTCCAGTGCTATCTCTGCTGTTTTAGAGAGAAAAGCAGATATTCTTTTTGGTTCTTATTCTGTTCTCTCTCATTTAATGCGAAAACATTCAATTTTAGAAATCGTGCCTTTTAAAGAAAATCCTTTTAATAATGGAAGTGATTTGCATATTATTACTTCAAAGAAAAAAGCAATTCTAGCTTCTATCATAGAAAAAACGCTTAAAAGTATCAGTGAA
>CAJXWI010000757.1 GCA_913062735.1 uncultured Arcobacter sp. | reverse complement strand
GTGCTAAAAATATGCAACCTTTAAAATATGTTACGGTTATTAACAAAGATTTGGTTAAAAAAATAGCAAGTACTGCTAAATGGGCAGCTCATCTTTCATTATGGAATCAAAAAGAAGAAGAACAACCTGCGGCTTTTATTATTGTAATTAATGACAGTAATATCGATGGTTTTGCCATGATTGATTGTGGAATCAGTTTACAAACTATTATATTAGGTCTTAAAATTAAAGGTTATGCTTCATGTCCTATGGCATCTTTAGATAAAGAACTATGCATTAAAGAATTTTCTTTAGGAAAGAATCTTAAACCGATGTTAGCTATTGCTATTGGAAAAGAGTCTGAAGTGCCAAATATAGTAGTACCTAAAGAAGATACCAATTATTATAGAAATGAAAAAGACGAACATTGTGTGCCTAAACGAGAACTTAAGGACGTATTATTAGGATCTTTTTAAAATAAATAAAGGCTTTGCCTTTATTTATCTTTTAGTACTTTATACATAAGTTCTTTTAATGTTTTTTGTTCTTTTTCATCTAAGGGTGAAAAAAAATCTTTTTCTAAATCTACGACATCTTTTAATGCTTTATTCAATAATATCTCACCTTTTTTACTTAATTGAACCAGTTTAGATCTTTTGTCATGTTCATTATCAATTCTTAAAATATATTCTTTTTCTTCGAGTTTTTTTAGTACTTTGGTCATTCCTCCTGATGAAAAAACCATAGTAGAATATAGTTTGGTGGGAGATAAAATATAATTTTCATCACCTACAAGTTTTAAGGACGATAAAACATCTAACTGGGTATTGCTAATAGAATATTTTTTTTCATGCATAAGACATAAGTCTTCTGTTAATTTTTTATGCGCGATATAAAAAGGTATTGCAGCATCTAAAACCTTATCATAGGTCTGGGGCGATTTATTTTTATGTCTGATTATACTCTTGTTTATTTCATTTAAATCCATGATGTAGTATATAATAATAATTCTAAATATTCAAACTATCTTTCCAGAAAGGTATATTTAAGTTAAAGCTTGTTATTATTTTGGAACAAATATCTTTCTAGAAAGATAAAAAAGGAAAAAAGATGAATTTAAAAAAATTAGTAGTTGCAGGTTCTTTGTTGGTTTCAGTATTAAGTGCGGGAAATTATGATGTAGATAAATCACACTCAAATATTGCTTTTAAAGTGAAACATTTGATGTTATCAAGTGCCAAAGGAACTTTTGATAACTTTAGTGGTCATTTTGAATACGATGAAAAAAGTGGGGTATTAAAATCCTTAAGTGGAGATATTTTAAGCAATACAATTTATACAAATGATGAAAAAAGAGACAAACATTTAAAAGCAGAAGATATGCTTGATACTAAAAAATTTCCAAAAATTTTCTTTACTTTGACAAAGTTTGAAGATGATTTTGTTTATGGAGATATCACTATAAAAGGCATACGTAAAAATATCAAACTTGCTTATGAGAACAATGGACATGCAAAAGACCCTTGGGGTAATTATCGAGCAGCTTTTGAGCTTAGTGGTAAACTAAACAGAAAAGATTTTGGACTTACGTACAATAAATTATTAGAATCAGGTGGCTTAATTGTTGGTGATATTGTAAAAATATCAATTGAAATCGAAGGTATTAAAAAATTATAATAAGGATAAAAGATGAAAAATGAATCAAAAGATATTGTTTTAGCTTCACTTGTTGCAGATAGTTTTACACTTGGAGCACATTGGATTTATTCTCCTAGTGAAATTAAAAATGCAAGCTTAGATTGGAAAGGATTAAATAAACCCTTAGCTAAATGGCACGAAGGAAAAGAAAAAGGCGATTTTACGCATTATGGAGATCAAGTTGTATGTTTATATGAATACAGTTTAAATAAAAAGGCTTTTGATATAAAAAAGTATATGTGTAAATGGGAAGAATTTATGCAAACGTATACAGGATATATTGATGGTGCAAGCAGTGATACTTTGAAAAACCTGAAAAATAACGA
>CAJXWI010000756.1 GCA_913062735.1 uncultured Arcobacter sp. | reverse complement strand
GTTGAACTAATTTTTAAGCCATTTTTTTCTATCATTTTCATAACCTGCAGATTTTTATAATATTTTATAGTATAATAATATAGTTTTATTTGTATCATTTTTTATGAAAAATTATTTAGATTTTGAAAAAGAAATTAAAGCACTTGAACAAGAGATTGATGGTTTAAAAAGCCCATTTGGTACAGAAGGAATTTCTGAAGTTGACACTCAAAAAATCAAAAATACTCAAAATGAGATAAATGAAAAACTTAAAGAAACAGGAACATTTACATCTGTTAGATTAGCATTTAAACCATTTTCTCTGGTGTAATTTGTATTTTTTACATCAAACGAATAAAGTAAATTATCATAAAAAGCAGAATCAATATATTTATGTGCTTGAACTTGAGGCAATTGTTGAAGTGTAGAAGAATTATCATCAATTGAGCGATCAAGATAATATCGTAGATACGTTCCTGCATAATAAGAAGGTGTATTATAATAATAATTGATCTTCGATGTTACTTTTTTATCACTTGGAGCACTTTCATCTCCTTCTAAGGTAATATATTCTACATCATTTAAGTAAGAAAGAGAAACAAATAATGCATCTTTATTATCTTCATTATCAGAGAACAAATTACTTCGTACATAATCCAAGTCCCAGCCATAATGTTTTTGATTCTTTAAATCATGTTCTTTATAATAAGAGTTTTGTTCTTTAAAACTTCCAACTTTTACTTTTAAAGTAGAATATTCAGAATCAGCATATCTAAAATAAGAATATAAGCCCGCTCCACGATTGGATTTATAGTGAGGTACAAATTCAAAATCATAGTTAGCCTCTGGTGCGTAAAAAATAGGCTGAGAATAAATAAAACCTTCTCCACTTGAAAAACCTACAGTAGGTCGTAAAAGTCCCGTTCTTCTATTTGTATTGGTTGAAAAACCAAAATATGGAGTATAAAAAACAGGAATTGACTTTATAAAAAGTCTTGTATTATAGGTGTGAATAAATTCTTGTGATTCATCATAGTGTCCCGATGAAAAACGCAAACTCCACATAGGATTCACACAATCACAAGAAGAAATGACAGCAGAACCAAAAGAAAATTCATCATTTTCTTTAGACATAACATTAGTATCAATCCAAACATTAGAATCATTATTTATAAGAAAAGTTGGATTTTGCAATAATTCATCTTTTTTCATATCTAAAAAAGAATAATTACTTTGCGTTTTAATTTTATTGTCTTTAATAATAATTACATTATCAAACAGTTCTAAAGTTTCAAGCTTTTTATCATAAATAACTTTATCAGCAGTTATATAATACTTAGGAGAATAAATAACAACATCCCCTGTTGCAATTAAGGTATCATCAGCAGTAGTAACCTTTGCTGCAAGAATTTGCAACTTTTGAGTTTCTTGCGCAGCTTGAGCAAAAGAAATAAATAAAAATGAGATTAAAAATATACAATTACGCGCTAACAACAACAGTCCTACCTAACATATCATGAAATGTTCGCTTACCTTCATTAAAAAAAGCAAGTATAAATCCAATATAAAAGAGCATTTCAGACACAACTCTAGCGCTTGAACGAAAGGCTGCGTTTATAAAAGACACTTTACCTAAGTTATCATTATCTATAACTTTTATTTTAGCAAATAATTTACCCAATGTAGCCCCATAATACCAAATAAAAAAAGTATGATAAACAAATTTGATAAAAACAATTTGATACACAAATTCATTCATAATAAATAACAATTCTTCTAAAGTGGTATTGTTTTTAGTAAATAACTCCCAAAAAACAAAAATAATCAAAACAGTCATTAATATATCATCAATAACAAAGGCTTTAATTCTTGCTTGAATAGAAGCCAATTCTAGTTCATCGCTATTATTCATATACTTACTTTAACGCTTGATAAGCAATATCAGTTCTTAGTTTTTTTCCTAAAAAGTGAACTTGCCCACACAAAGCATAGGCTCTATTTCTTGCTTCGTTAATACTTTTTCCA
>CAJXWI010000755.1 GCA_913062735.1 uncultured Arcobacter sp. | reverse complement strand
ATCATCTTTATTATATGCATTTTGACGCTGTATTATTAAATCACTTATTTTTAAAACATCGTGTAACATTGGTGTATCATCAAGATAGTTTTGCTTGTCCAAAGTTAATCCCATGCTAAATTTTATTCTTGAGGACATTGTGGTTTTAGATTTTGCTTCTTCAAATATAGATTCATTAACCGCATCATTTTCACTAAACTTATTTGAGACAGCAATCATAAACAAAATATGATTTTTCTCTTCTTCTGTTTTAGTAGGAAAGAACTTTGGAGTGTTAACCTAAATTCATACTCAGAATTAAACAATTCTAAGTTAAAATAAAAAATGAATAAGGGTGAAAATGAGAACCAGTAAATATAGTAGAGAATTTAGAGATTCAACTTCCTGCCATCTTTTATTCCTCTTATTAGTATTTAGAAATTCTACCATTTCTATGTCTTAATAAGTCGCCACCTTAAAAACCAATAAAATATTCTCTCAATCAAGCTTATTTTCAACAAATATATTCTTGATTATTTTTATATAAAGAATGAGCAATAATAATTAGTTTTCTCATAACTGCAACTTGGGCAAGTGTTGATTGTTTTCCATTATTTTTCAAACGATTATAAAATTCAGCAATTTTTGGATTAAATCTAATTGCACTTAGTGTGCTCATAAACAAAGTTCCTCTATATAGTTTTGAACCAGCTTTGATATTCTTGGTTTGGTTCTAACAGAAGTGCCTGATGGTTTTGTAGTTGGTTCCAGGCCAGTTAGGGATATTATCTGTCTTTGATTTGCAGCTGGATATTTTAGAAGTAAATGCAAAAAAACAATCGCGGTAATATCCCCAACACCTTTAATTGTTTTAATATTATTAAAGGATTGACACAATAGCTCATCTTGTGAAATGATTTTTTTTATTTTTACAATTATCTGGAGAGATTCTTTCTGAAAAGCATCAATTTTCTTTTCTAAAGATTTTAAAATATGTTTATTTGATTGATTATGATTCATAGCGTCTAGAATATTTTTTGCTTGAACAAGCTGCTTTACAATGAATTTGTAATAACTCATATAATCTTTTATATCTTCGACATTTTCATCATATATAGGTACTCTAATATCATTTTCTGATGCAATGACAATCATTTTTGATAAGACTTGTGCATCAATCTCATCTGACTTATTTCTTTGTGCAACTGCTTTTGCAAAGTTATGACTTTGTTTAGGATTTACTATAAAAGCTTTTATCTTTTTTTTAGTACAAAACCTTTTTAACAAAGTAGAATAACTTCCTGTGGGTTCAAATATAAAGACTATTTGTTCAATATCTTTTTTATAAATCTTTTTGAGTTTAGAAAGAAATTGATTTAATGATTTCTCATTATTATCTATTACTAAATCAATTTCACCATTTGGAACGAAACAATTAATTGTTGACTTACTTACATCTAATCCGATAGAATACATTTGAAGAACCTCCGTATTAAAGTATGGAAGAGTTCGTTAGGTTAGGAGTGAATACTCCTAGCTGAATGGTTATACATAATTTTCACTCGTGAATACGATATAGTTTTAAACTTATCTTGTCGCCACTCAAATTTGGTGCATAACTATCTGACTAAATCTCAAGCTAATAAATAAATTTTATCGCTTTGGGTTGACACCGATATATCAATAACAAACTCTTTGAAATATAATACACTTATACCTCTGATGTTTTTATACGAGGGTTGACATATCATATCATATGTCTCTTGTTTTTCATAAGTTTTAATAAAAAACTTTCATATGGACACTGAATCCAGTACAGTGCAAATTTTTTGATTATAATAGAAGTGAAAAAGCACTTAAAAATGTAAAAGAAGTGATTAAAAACATTTCAGACTCGTAAATTTTAGAATTTACCTATGTCCGTAAACCACGTGCCTTGGATAAGTTTTCACTTTCATATTTAGGCTCTTTAAATTTAAAGAGCTTGACATTAGTACTAATTAGTAGTATGATTTCATCAGGAGT
>CAJXWI010000754.1 GCA_913062735.1 uncultured Arcobacter sp. | reverse complement strand
TTGTCGATGTTTATTGTTGGATGTTCTAAACATCAAGTACCCATTACCAAAAGAAATCAATTGATGTTATTATCAAAGAAAGATGAAGTTAAAATTGGTCGTAGAAACTTTCATGGGATAATTAATAAGTCAAAATTAAGTAAGGATGAAGACAAAAAGGAGATGTTAAAAAGAGTTGGACTAAAACTAACATCTACCATTAAAAATAAAAGGTTAAATTGGGAATTTGTATTAATTGAAAATGATTCAATCAATGCCAGTTGTTTTCCAGGAGGAAAAGTGATTGTAAATACTGGGGTGTTTAAAGTTGCTCAAAATGATGAACAATTGGCCACTATTTTATCCCACGAAATTGCTCATGCAATTTCACGACACGGAAGTGCAAGAATTAGTAGAAATAGAATTTTAAATGGCATTGAGGGTGCGGGTGTTTTATTAACTGGATTTTTAAATCCTCTAATGATTATTCCTTTTATAATGACATACGAAGTAGGTACTAAAAATGGTATTGTAAATCCAGCTATTAGAATGGAAGAAAATGAAGCAGATATTATTGGCTTGCATTTGATGAGAAAAGCAAATTATGACTTATCTGCGGCCTTAGATTTTTGGAATAACTTGAAAAATCACAATAAGCGAAAAAAACATATGACCAATGCAACTCATGCATCCTATAATACGAGGATGACAAATATTAGAAAAGCTATTTCAAAACTTAATAACAAAAAATTATAATGATTTTAATCAAAGAGAATTAGAAGTTAGAGTAAAGTATTACACGTGTATTACTTTACTCCATAATTATAGTGCATGAGCCCATTATAGCTCTGACCACAACATTTGAAGGTTATACCTTCTTTTGAGCTCATTTGTATTTTAATGTTAAACGACTAAACTGAACTTAATTCATATACATATCACTACGTTCGTTTGGGTTACTATTGTCAAAATCAAAATTTGACATTCCTGAACCTCCAGCACATCCTGCTAAAGCAAATGCTAATGCTAATGCAAATGCCATATATTTAAATGTTTTCATAATATATCCTTTCAAATATCTTATAAATACAAATGAGATGTTAAAGAACCAATTTATTTCTATTGAAAGTATAACAATACTGCGTAAAGTGTTTGTTTAGGAATCTATATTAATAAGTTTTTTTATCATCTACTAAATCCAATAAATACTATAATAGAATATTGAAGGGATAGAGGATATTATGAAGTATTTAAAAGGTGCCATATCACTACTTATTTTTTCTATATTTGCAGCAGGATGTGCGAAACATCAAGTGCCAATTACCAAAAGAAATCAGTTGATGTTATTATCCAAAGTAGATGAAGTGAAAATTGGCGATAAAAACTTTGCAGGAATGATTAAGAAATTAAAAATTAGTCATGATAAAGAAAAAATTGAAATGATCAACAGAGTAGGCAAAAGGTTAACTGATAATATGGGAAATAAACGAGTTAACTTTGAATTTATATTGGTTGAAAATGATTCTGTTAATGCTTGTGCCTTGCCAAATGGAAAGGTAATTGTAAATACAGGTGTATTTACTGTTGCAAAAACAGATGCTCAATTAGCTACTATTCTTTCTCATGAAATTGCACATGTTGTTTCACGGCATGGAAATGCAAGAATTAGCCGAAATAAAATACTCAATATTGTTGAAGGAGTAGGTACTTTAATTGCAGGAATATTAAATCCCTTTATGGTTGTACCTTTTATAATGGTTTATGAATCAAGTGCAAAAAATACTCTTGTAAATTCTAGTATGAGAACAGAAGAAAATGAAGCAGATATTATTGGATTACATTTAATGCAAAAAGCAAATTATAATTTAGATGAAGCGTTAAAGTTTTGGCAAAAATTAAAAGAAAATAATGTTAAAAAAAACCATATTAAAAGCTCTACTCATGCCACCTATGATGTTCGAATAAAAAATATCAAAGACACAATTCTCAAAATTAATAAAAAAGATGGATAAAGTAAAACTATTATT
>CAJXWI010000753.1 GCA_913062735.1 uncultured Arcobacter sp. | reverse complement strand
TAATAAAAACACTACCTAAAGATTCTGATTAGATTTTCGTGGGTGATCTTTGTGATAGGGGAAAGTACAGTAAAGAGGTTATTGATTTTGTAATGACAAATAACTATCGGTGTATTAAAGGAAATCACGAAACATATATGGTTGATTTCCTTGAAGATGTTTTGTTTAACAACAAAGAAGATATCAACTGGCTAAAAAAAGGTTGGGGTGGGAAAGCTACTGTTAAAAGTTATAAAAAAGAAGACTTAAGTTATATACAAAAACATCTATCTTGGATTGAAAGTTTACCTGCTTATTTTTATATTGATAAAACATATTTAATTTCACATGGATATGCACTGCCTTATTTTAAAAGAAGAGATAGTAGCGATGAAAAAGTAAAACATGCACTCATGTGTAATAGAATTAATGATAAAAAATATAAAGAATCTTGGGAAGATGTGAGTGAGTACAAGGTGATAAATATTTTTGGACATTGTAAATTTGATGAGGTTTTAGTGGGTAAAAACTATTATGGTATTGATACTGGATGTTCATATAACAATAAACTTACAGCAATACAATTAGGTTCGATGAAGATTGTACAAGAAGAAACAAGTAAATTAGATTTACCTAGATAAAGTTCGTAAACACTGTATGTGTGTTTATAATTTAGACTTTTTGTAGAACTTTACCCAATTTGATTGTAAAACAAGCGCCATCATCTTCATTTGATGCAATTAACTCTCCTCCCATGTCATCGACAATAATCATTTTAGACATATACAAACCTATTCCTGTTCCATTAGATTTTGTTTTTGTGGAATAGTAAGGGTCGAAAATTTTGCTAATAACACTATATGGCATTCCTCCTGCGTTATCATTAATTCTTATTACCCCCTGTAAATCAATAACTTTAAGTTCTATTTCAATTTTTCCATTGATAACTTTATTTTCAATTAATGCTTCTTTTGCATTGTTTACTATATTTAATATTACTTGTTTTAGTTCATTTGCTAATCCCGAAATTATAAAATCATCACCCTTGACATTTAAATCAATCTTTAGAATGTCCAATTGAGGTTTTAATATATTTAAAGGCATCTCAATACACTCCAAAATATTTAAGTTTTTTTTCACTTTTTTAGATTTGAAAAATCCCTGAAAATCATCAATAGTTTTGGACATAAAATTCACCAAACCTTTTGTTGTATCAGACAATTTTTTAATATACTCCTTATCTATTAGTTCATCGTCATAATCAAATTCAATTATCTGGATTTTGCCCGATAATGCATTTAATGGCTGTTTCCATTGGTGTGCAATATTCTCAATCATTCCACCCATAAGTGCAAGTTTTGACTGTTGTTCAAAGAGTTCTTTTGCTAAGAAATTTGCTTTTATATTTTCCTCTAATACTTCAAATAATTTTATTTTCTCCACTGGTTTAAGTAAGTATCCATTAATGCCCACTTCAATTGACTCAATTAGAAAGTGAATATCTGTATGTGCTGAAGTGATAATAATAGGAATATTTTTATTGAGAATTTTTATCTTTTTAGCCATTTGTATGCCATCCATTTCTGGCATAGTGACATCTGTTAAAATAACATTGGGTTTATTTTTTTTAAATTGTTCCAAACCCTCAATACCATCTTTTGCAAGATAGAGGTTTTTCACTTTAGGTTTTAATATTTTTGCAAAAACATCTCTAGTGAATTTATTATCTTCTACATACAAAAGTGAAGATTCTGCTAAAAAATCCCTATTCATTTTTTGCCTTTCAAAAATCTTAGTTAATTGTATACAAATAATGTGGCATAAATGTGGCATCTACTTTTACAATACTTATTGAGAGAGTCTTTCTTTATATATTTCTACATAAAATAAAATCTATAAATTCGTAAATTTCAAAATTTACATGTATTAATACCATTGTGATACCTTTGCAATATATCATTTGATTACAAGAATAGTTTGTTAATTAAGATTAATTTTCAATCTCTTTTTATAACTGACTAATATACA
>CAJXWI010000752.1 GCA_913062735.1 uncultured Arcobacter sp. | reverse complement strand
TGGATCATTAAATGGCTCGACTGAGCTCGATGTTAATTTGAAAGAGCATCAAGCTTGGCTTGATTGTGGCGATGTAGATATTGGTACTAAACAATGTTTTTTACAACCTATTGAACAACGCTGTGATCAGTTACTCAATGATAATATACGACTATTATCTTTGGGAGGTGATCACAGTATTACCTATCCACTTCTTAAAAGTTATCGTAAACACTTTCCTAAATTAACCATAGTTCATATTGATGCACATACTGATTTGTATGACTCTTTTAAAGGCAATAAATACTCCAATGCCTGTCCTTTTGCACGCATAATGGAAGATGAATTATGTGATGAACTCATTCAAATCGGCATTCGTACATTGACGCTTCATCAAAGAGAGCAAGCAGATAAATTCGGCGTGAAGGTCATTGAAATGAAAGACTGGCCACTAGCCAAACCTCTGGTATTTGATCATCCTGTTTATTTATCCTTAGACATCGATGGAATTGATCCTGCTTTTGCTCCGGGTGTTTCGCATCGTGAGCCGGGTGGTTTATCCAGCCGAGAAGTGATTAATCTTATTCATCAAATCAATATGCCAATCGTTGGTGCTGACATCGTTGAGTTTAACCCCAATAAAGATATCGACAATATGACCTCACAACTAGCCGCTAAATTAGTAAAAGAAATAGCGGGTAAAATGTTGTTAAACTAAAGTTTGTATAGAAGCTAGAGCTAATCCATCTATCATTGCCAAGTCTCAAGTATTCTATCGTAAGTACCATTTTCTTTAACAGTGTTAATTGCTTGAGAAAGTGTTTGAACTATTTCTTTGGAGGTTTGTAAACTACAAGCTAGGTATAGCTCTATTGGCTTTTCATTTAATTTAAAATAAGTTTTAAATAATTTATAATCCATATTATTAAAGATAGCCCGATATTTTACATTAATGGTATCGGCTAAAACAAAATCAATTTGTTTTCTCATGGTTAAAAGTTTTAACATTGAAGTGCTATTATTAATAATATAAAGGTTTTTATTTTCAATAAAGCCTCGCTTTAACAGTTCATAATAGGTTCGGTCTTCTTTTAAAACAGCAACTTTGTACTTTTTCACGTCTTCAATATTATTAGTGTTAATATCAGTTCTTGCAGATAAACCTATAAAATAATCATTTGTGGAAACGATAGGAGCTACCCATTGAAAGTGTTTTTCTCTTTCTTTATCTCTAGACATTAAATAAATACAGGTATTTTCTTTGCTTTTAGCCAAAAGAAATGAACGTGACCATGGATATATTTTAGTTTGATGTTGGTATGGCGTTAATTTAAGTGCCGCTTCTACAACTTTTGTAGTAAATCCTTCGACATTATTTGATTTATTGAGAAACTGAAAAGGGGGAGAATGTTCCGTAACAAACAATAATTTTTGTGAGGCAGCCTGAGTGGTTGCAATAAAAATAAAAGAACAAAAAGTAGCCAGGATTTGCGTGTTCTTCATTTCAATTTTCACCTATCTACCATGATACAAAGTTTAAAATACTATTTATCAATATACTAAAGCCATAACATCTATCAAACAATGTCTGCATATTTTCAAAAGAGAAATAAACTCGCTCCTTATTAAAAACCTTCGACTTTTAGTTAATATGCCTCGACATCATAAGTTTTAAGTTTAGCTAAAAATTAATCATCAGTTAGTTTTATTTTAATATCACAGCGAGTGACCCTAAAGTACTGCCAGGGTTTAAGGAAAATTATGTGAAAAAACGGCATGTGGGGAAGGAGTTCCACATGCCGTGGTGCAATAAGCACAACTAAAACGTAAAATTAAATTGAGTAACTAGATTCTTACCATTAACTTAGCTCTGTTTGAGTTAAAGGCGGTGTCGCCGGTTTTTCCTTTTTCGGTTTTGTTAGAACCACTATATTGCCAAGTAAAATAAACACTAAACCTAAAGCTGTGTGTATGCTCCAACTGAAATCTTCAACAAATGTAGAAATAATTACAGCTACTGCTGGAAATAATATA
>CAJXWI010000751.1 GCA_913062735.1 uncultured Arcobacter sp. | reverse complement strand
GTACATGGATTAATAACCAAGGTATCGCTCCAGACTATTTAGCAATGAGTACGCTCATTGTCGGCTGTTTATTTATTTTGGTTATATCTTCAATAAGTTATTATCTTGCGAAGCATCAGGTTTTGGTTTTGGTCCATAAAATTGTCACTCGAACAAAGAACTCTTGGGATGATCTTTTACTTGAGCATAATGTTTTTTCTCGTTTCGCGTTTTTAATCCCCTTGTTATTGATATTATTTTTAAGAGGCTAGATAGTGCGTATCTAGCCTTATTTATCTAATTATTGGTCTATATTATTTCGAGAAAATCAAAAAAGAGTGAAATGATACTTAAAAAATCAATCATTTCAAATGATAAGTTATTGCAAGTTAACTTATTTTACAGTTGTTATAAAAATATAGGCAAATAAATTTTGCTTCTATTATAATATTTGTATAACTTCTGTAGGTGGCATTTTATCATTATTATTTTTATAGAAATTTAGAAATAAAAATTAATATTATTAATATAGTGACAATTAAGTCACATTGTAAATGTATATATAAATATCAGTAAATAGAAAAGACTAGATATTATTATCTAGTCTCATTAGCCTTCAAAGAAGTATGGTGCTTAGAATGTGCGCAAAAACAGAAAAAGTACCACTTCATATCTTAGGTTTTGTTTCTCAATAATAAACCATTGCAAGGTAATTTATCATTAATATAAAATTATAACATTCAATTGTGGCAAAATTGTGGTAAAACTTATTTTATTTTCACTAATTATATTAACGCTATATTCGCATTAACACTTAGGTAAAATTGTTACAATCAAATTAACCATAACGTTTACTATTATTTACTTTTGTTTTTTGTGATTTCTTTTGGTTGAATAATATTTGCAACTGAGCCATGTGAGAGTAAAGTAATATAAGCTGTATTTGTATCTCTTCTTTTTGTTTCAGCTTCTAAATCATAGGTTACCGCGTATTCACCAAAGGGACAAGTAAAAATACTTGCATTGTTTGCTAAAAAAGTCTCTGTACAGCCTTTAATTGGCGTATCATCAAATCCTGCACCAAATACCAAACCACTTGCAGTTAATAAACCCAATACTAGTTTTTTCATTTTATCCCTTTAATATTTAAGTATTAAAGTATACATACAAGTTAATTAAAACTAACACTAAAATATGAGAAGAAAATGAATATTTGAAAAAATAAAAGTAGTTTAAAGGATAGAGCAAGAAAGTGAAAAACAAATGGAAAAAATTCCATCTGTTTTTACTCATTTATAGAGTGACTTTTTCTTTACTTAACGTTTTCATGAATTCAACAGTCATACGAACTCCTGCTCCACTTGCACCATAAGGATTATATCCCCAAGCACTTTCAACGTATGCAGGACCTGCTATATCAAAATGTAACCATTTATCTTTGTTTTCTTTATAGATAAAAGTATCAAGAAAGATTCCTGCAGTAATTGCTCCACCATAACTAGAACTTGCTATGTTACAAGTATCTGCGATTTTAGATTTGACCAATTTTCGAAGGTGTCTGTTAAATGGTAAAGAGGTACTAAACTCACCAGACGCTGAAGCATTTTTAATTGCATTACATCTAAGTCCTGTATTATTACCCATAATAGCAGTTGTATACTCACCAACACCAACCACACACGCTCCTGTTAAGGTTGCATAATCAAAGATATAATCAATATCTTTGATTTTATCTTGTGCATAACATAAACAATCAGCCAGTACTAACCGCCCTTCAGCATCAGTATTTCGGACTTCAATAGTTGTGCCATTTTTAGCAGTTAACACATCATCAGGTTTAAATGCATCTCCACCTATCATATTTTCAACAGCACCAAGTATACAATGCACTTCAATAGGAAGTTTTAATTGTGCTATTGCATTAAGCGCACCAAGTACCATACAAGCACCTGCTTTGTCTGATTTCATAGTTACCATAGAATCTCCAGGCTTTAAAGACAGTCCACCTGAATCATATGTCAAACCTTTTCCAAC
>CAJXWI010000750.1 GCA_913062735.1 uncultured Arcobacter sp. | reverse complement strand
AGTTTAAAGTGTTATTCACTATTTGGGCTCGCAAGTGTTTTGTATCTCTTTTCATAATTTATTATATCTAAGGATAGGAATATTAGCAATAAGGAATAGTAAAAATAAAATTTAAGATACAGCATTTAATTTTTATATATTCTATACTAATAAAAAACTAAGGAGAATATTATGTCAGAAAAAAAATCTGAAGAAAATTCTTTTGTAGGATTTGAGTTTTTCCCAGCAGAACCAATTTCTAATAGTATTAAAATTTATCACCCTTTTTCCTCTTTGGCAAACAAATATTTTTCAAATAAAGGTTATGATATTACTCCATTAGAATGTGATTCAATTAAAATTTCATTGGAAAATCTAAGTAAAAAAGAAAAAATAGAGTTAGCAGAAGAAATAAAAGTTTTTTTAAAAAGCTCAAGACAACAAGTAATCAAAGATTTTTTAATTTATAAAAAATGGTATTAGTTTCTTATAACTAAAAAACTAGATAAAGTGCTGTCTATAGAAACTATTATGCAATATTATTTAAGTATCCATCATTGACGCGAAACTTTGAATAGCCTACTCTTCTCCTATAATTGTAGCAACAACTTTTCTACTTCCTCCAAGATTTCTGTGTTCACCTAAATATATGCCTTGCCATGAGCCAAGATTAAAACTCCATTACTAATGGGAATAGTAATACTTACTCCTATCATGGCTGACTTTAAGTGTGCGGGCATATCATCACTGCCCTCATAAGTATGCTCAAAATAAGGCTTGTCTTCATCTGCAATATCATTAAAATACTTTTCCATATCACTTCGTACAGTTGGGTCACAGTTCTCGTTCAAAGATAAACTGGCACTGGTATGTTTCAGAAACAAATTAACAGTTCCTCTTGCGATATCACTTATTTGAGATAGGTTTTGTAGGATTTCGTCAGTGATTAGATGAAATCCTCTTTGTTTTGCGTTTAGACTAAATTCATGTTGTAATATCTTCATAAAAATATCTATATTTTAATATCTTCAAGCTGTATAACCGTAGCTGGTTTGGCTCTAAAAGTAGGACTCAAGCTATCAGCTTCAATCATATAAGGCATATTATCATGTAAGGTTAAAGCCTCTTGAGAAGTCCATTTTTCAACCAATACAAATTGGTTTTCATTTCCAGAAACTGCTTTTAGTTCATACTGCAAGCATCCTTCTTCCTTGGAGACCAATGGCAATAATTGATTATAAGCATCAATTTGCTTTTGTCTTTGACCTTGTTTTACTTCAATCATAATCAATAAAGATAATTCTTTTTTCATTCCAATCCCTTATATAATTTTTTATCCCAATTATCTACTTAGTTAGTAAAAGCATTTAACTTTGCAAGTACCAGATTACTTCCTGTGTAAAAGTAGTGCTCTTTTATTACTCTTTCAATTTCATCTTTATTTCTTGTCTTTAGTGCATCAACTACTTTTTGATGATGTCCTTGCACTTCATGTAAGGTATATAAATTGTTCAAATTTTTTGAATACATGAGCAATGATTTTTTATTTATTTGTTCCAAGTTATATAGCAAAACTTTGTTTGTTGCGTACTTTAAACTGAGGTCATGAAACTGTCTACCATAATCAGCAGTTACCTTTGAGCTATTTGTTGTTTCACACATTTTTAAAAGAAGTTCATCCAACAAATCCATATCATCTTGTGTTGCATGAACTGCAAAGCTAGTTGCTAAGGCTCCTTCTATGATGCCTTGTGCTTGATAAGTATCAAAGATATCCACATCAGTTACAGCTTTTACAAAAACCCCACGCCGCTCTATTTGCTCTAAAATACCTAAATTAACTAGCTCTTGTAGCGCTTCCCTAATAGGTACTCGACTCACTTCTAACTTATTAGCTAGATGAACTTCTTTTATTTGGTCGTTTTGTTTATACTCATCATTTAATATTGCATCACAGATATATTCAATTATGTTATTTTTTAGATTTCTTTTTACTTGAGCTTTCAATACTGATAATTCCTTGTTTAAACGTAT
>CAJXWI010000749.1 GCA_913062735.1 uncultured Arcobacter sp. | reverse complement strand
AAATCAAAATATCTTCCAAACCCAATCATTGCCAGTCCGGATATTGGTGGGGTTGCGCGTGCTCGAAGTTATGCAAGTAAACTGGGTCTTGACTTGGTTATTGTTGATAAAAGACGTGAAAAAGCAAATGAATCAGAAGTGATGAATATCATTGGTGATGTTGCTGGTAAAGACGTTATTTTAGTAGATGATATGGTTGATACTGCAGGAACTTTAGTAAAAGCTGCTGAAGTATTAAAGAAAAAAGGTGCAACTTCAGTTATGGCATGTTGTACACATGGGGTACTTTCGGGACCTGCATTTGAGAGACTTTCAAGTGGAGCTTTAGATGAGTTGGTTGTTTCAGATACCATTCCACTAAAACAAACACATGAAAAAATCACTATTTTAACAGCTTCAGACATGATGGGTGAAGCAATCAGAAGAATTTATAACCACGAATCTATCAACGACATTTTTCTTTAAAACCTCTCTATATTTAGCCTCGTCTATGAGGCTAAATATAAATTTTTATACTTTACTTATCACTACAAAGAAACACTAGCTGTGTTTTAAAATACTTGCTTATTTGTATATCATAAATCCTTATTTAAAAATATTTTCTCTAGAATTCATATGTAATTGTTTTATACTTTTTTACATTATTTTATGCTACTATAGAAAAATAATTTTTTACATTACAATAAAGACATAAAGGGAATAAAATGAAAAAAATAATAGCCTCGACGTTGATGTGTGGATCATTGCTGTTTGCAGCAAATAGTGACTATAAGTACGAAATAACACCAATGATTGGAGGAGTCAAACCCGAGGGAAATTTAGACTTAAAAAATCAAAAAAACTTCGGTATTAGTATTGCTCAAAACTTAGATGAAGAACATCCCTTTGATCAAATTGAACTTGGTATATTAAATACAACTAATACCGACTATTCAAACTCGAACCAAAATACAAAAATCACAAGATACTTTGCAAATATGATTAAAGATTACGTAGTTAATGATAAAACTTCATTATATGCACTAATGGGATTAGGATACGAAAAATTTTCACAAGAAAGATTTGAAAATGATAGCGATGGTTTTGGAAACTACGGAATTGGATTAAAATACAAATTAAGTGAAAATATACACTTAAAAACCGATCTAAGACACCTAATAACCTTTGAAGGAAATAATAACTTATTATACACTCTGGGATTGGGAATTTCATTTGGTCCAAAAGCAAAACCAACTATGATGGAAAAAGAACCTATGGTTGAAAAAGTAGAACTTAAAAAAGAGCCAATGAAGAAAAAAGAACCTGTTATTTTAGATGATGACAATGATGGAATTATCAATAGTCTAGATAAATGTCCTGGTACACCAGCAGGTGCTAAAGTTAACCAAAAAGGTTGTGAATTAGACGATGACCAAGATGGTGTTGTAAATTCATTGGATAAATGTCCAAATACGATGAAAGGTGCTTTAGTAGATAGCACTGGTTGTGCAGTCAGTGTGGATTTACAAATTAATTTTGATTCAGATAGTTCAACAATCAAAAATACTTACAATAATAAAATTGAAAAATTTGCTAATTTTTTGAAAAAATATCCTTCAGTAAAAGCTAAAATTGAAGCTCATACCGATGCTACAGGCTCTCATAAATACAATGAGAAACTATCTCAAAGAAGAGCAAATTCAGCAGTAAAAGCTTTGGTTGACCTACAAATTGATGCAAGTAGACTTGAAGCAATTGGATATGGTGAATTAAAACCAATTCAAAGCAATAAAACAAAAGAAGGACGCGCTTCCAATAGAAGAGTAGAAGCTATCATTAAAAAGTAAATCTATACAAATAAAAAAGAATAAATATCAATTATTTATTCTTTTTTAAATAATTTAACATATTAATCTCACTTATTTTAACTAAACTACATACTTAACGATACCCTTACCATTTTTTAGATATAATCGCGATATATTCAGCTTTATTATTTAAAGCATACGTAACAAATAGGAAAAAACTTGCAAAAATAT
>CAJXWI010000748.1 GCA_913062735.1 uncultured Arcobacter sp. | reverse complement strand
AGAAATGATGTTAAAATTAGTAATAGATAAAGTATATTCATAGTGCTTCCTTTTTAAATTTGTTGCTAACTGCAAAAAGAGCTGGTAAATAAAACAAGGTTAAAACAGTTCCCCATAAGAGACCAAAACCAAGTGATATAGCAATGGGTTGCAATATCTTTGCTTGACCCGAAGCATAAAATATCAAGGTCGATAATCCCAAAAAGGTGGTGATTGATGTGATTATTATGGGTCTAAGTCTCAAAATTGCTTGATCCATCATCTCCTCAATATTTTTACTTTTCCTAATAAAATCAAGCATCACAATTGCATCATTGATGACAACACCTGATAATCCAGTAATCCCAATAATAGAAGGCAAAGAAAAATTTAAACCCATAAAAAGATGACCCAATAGGGCACCCAGTAAAGAAAAAGGAATAATGGATAAAATCATAAAACTTTGAGAGAAAGAGTTAAACATCAGCAAGAGAGTAATAAAGATTAAAGATATTGAGATGAAAAAAGCAAATGACATTTCTTCAAACATTTTTTCATTTTGTTCTTCTTCCCCTTCAAGATTTATAAGCACACCTTTTTGTCTGTATTTATCAAAACTTGTTTCTAAACTTTTTAACACGTCTTGTGCGGTTGATTGAGCATTATTTACATTGGCAGAAATCATTTGATAGCTATTTCCATTTGTTTTTGAAATCGCATCAGGATTTTTAACATAAATGAAATCGCAAATTTCATTTATTGCAATTTTTTGATTGCTATTGGGAATGGATATTTCTAAGTTGTATAAAGTATCTAATTTATCTTTGTATTTAACAAAACTTATTACTTCAAACAAACCATCACTGTTCACTCCTTTTGTTAATTCAGCTTTTAAAAATAAAGCGTTGACTAGTACAGCCAGTGAGCTTTCTGTAAATCCCAAGCTTTCCCCATAAGAGTTGATTTTTAATTTTAACTCTTTTATTCCTTTTGTTCTTGAGTCTTGTACAAAAACAATACCTTTATGTTCTTGAAGCTTACTTTTTATTTCTTTTATTGCACTGTTCACTAGGATTTTATCTTTAGAGCTGAGCAAAATCTCTATATCATTTTCTGTAATCCCAGAGCTTTCTTTTTTGACACTTAGTTCTTGAAGAGTATCTGGTTTAAATGGGTGTATAAGTTTTTTTATTCTTTTAATAGTTTCATCTATATTGAGTTCTCTTCTGTTATTTAACTCTTGTGCATTTAATGATAAAAAAGGAATAAGGGTAGCATTCACAAAATCATCATGTTTTTTCTCATAGAGTTCAATGTTAAATTGAAAAATTGAAGGTTTCATTTGCATATTCCCTTGATTGTCAAAACTCAATCCACTTAAAAATGAAAGTGTATTGATAGACAGTTCTTCTTTGTGTAGCAGTAAAATTCGTTCAAGTTCTTGAGCTCCTTCAAAAGTCTGCTTAACAGAATAACTTTGATTAAATTTTCCTTTTATAAAAACCAAATTACTATCAATTTCTGGCATCATTTGATATTTAATACTCGTGAAGGTCACATAGGAGAATACGGGAATAACTAAAGTAAACACAAGTAAAAATTTTATACGATGATGAATAATCTTGTGCAGTATTTTTGAATAAAAGTTTTGAGCTTTACTCCAATCTAACTCTTTGTCATCTTTTTTTAAAATGTGAAGGGAATGAAGAGGCAGAAATATAAAACTCTCCAATATAGAAGCAACGATAAGTACAACAATAGCTGTAGGTATTATTTTTAGAAATTCACCCAATTCTCCACTTAACATCATCATTGGAAAAAAAGAAAATATAGTTGTAAATGATGCAGCCAATACTGGCCTTAGAACTTCTTTGGTACCTTTAATGGTAGCTTCAAGTTTGTTCTCTCCTGAAACAATATGTCTTTGAATATTTTCAGCAATAATAACAGCATCATCAACCAGAATCCCAAGTACTAAAAGTACACCTATTAAGCTCATCATGTTAATACTGTAGTTACTTAGATATAACAAAGCAGTAC
>CAJXWI010000747.1 GCA_913062735.1 uncultured Arcobacter sp. | reverse complement strand
CCATATCGAAATAATAAATCTAGGTTGAACATTATAAATTTGTTTAATGTTTTGTAATAAATTATTGTTTTCATTATATTTATTTATACCATTTTTAATTCTTAACTTCGAAATTCTTTTATCGATATACTCAGAAAAAGTTAAAGTGAACTCAGGCTGACATTTGTCATTTTCAATAACCCTTTTATTGACCTGGTAATCTTGAATTAATGTCTTCACGAAATTCTTATCTAAGTCATATTGAGGGGCATTTTCTATAACCTCCACTTTCCAGTTATTAAATTGGGAAAAATCATAATTCTCTAAAACATCACAATTTTTGGGGTCATGGGAGTAAGATGATTTTACAAGTAAAAATAGAGTCGAAAATGTAAGGATTATTAATTTATGCATAGTCTTAGATTCCTTATTTAGACATTGATTATATATCTTTTAGAATGATCTTTTTGATCTGTTTTGTAAGTATACTTTTGCTAATTCTCTCTTTTCTGGTATATTGTATACATGGAATTATCAAATGTAGGAAAAAAATTTGTTTATACTTCAATAATTATGATGTTTTTATCGATGGTTTTGCCATGGGAGTCTCTTTCTGATTATACTTATTCAGAATCAATGGGATTATTAATGAACATTATCCCTGCTGTAATTTTTACTGCTAGTGCTTTATTAGTAATAATTAAACCTCTTGGATCTGCTTTAAGTAGGTTTGGCACAAATTACATCTTTTTGTTTTTATGTTTATTAAATGCCATAGTTCTTTATTTTGGAATGCAATACTATCCTGATACCTACACTATTGGATATTTATTATTCCCCTCCTCCGTTGTCGTTTTTATGCTAGGGACAATCTTTAGTGTAAGAAAAATTGATGGTTCTCAGGCTTAGTTTTTAATTTCCGGTTGTTTTTTAAATTATAATCGTTATTAAATAACGTCTATTACTGCTTATTCGGAAGGATGGCTGAGCGGTTGAAAGCACCGGTCTTGAAAACCGGCAAAGGGGCAACTCTTTCCTGGGTTCGAATCCCAGTCCTTCCGCCACTTAAAATATTTATTCCGAAATTATTATTCTTGTATTTGTCCCTATGGAGATAGTAACTTTTGATCCGATTGGTATTTGCTCATCTCCTGACTGAACTATAGATATATCTTCATCACTGTCTTCAATATCTACAACGTATTGAAAACCATTATGATCACCGAGTCTTGATGCTACCGCATTTCCTATAATGGCACCACCAATAGCACCAACAACCGCTACTGTGTCGCGACATTCGTCATCAAAAATACCCTCACCGCAACCAATAACAGCACCTAATAGTCCTCCAGTAATAGCACCTAGCCCATCATCCTCACCTTTGATTTTAACGGGTTCCGCGGCAACGAGAGTACCGTATTTCACTGTATTTATTCTTTGAGTATCAGATTTATTAACACCATCGATCATGTTGTTGCAACTTATAAAAAGTATAGATGATAGGACTATTAATTTTTTAATTAGGTCTGTCATATTCAACAAATTTCTTTAATGAGTTTGTCAAAAAATCCTCATAATTGTCAATATCATATTTTTGTTCTTCTTTTATTTCTAAATATTTAGGATCTAATTTGAAATCATAGGAAGGTTCAAAGAAAAAAGGGATAGAAATTCTTTCTTCTTGGTTAAATAATACACGATGATTGGTAGCTTTCATCTTTCCATTAGTTAGATATTCAAGAGCTAAACCGCTATTAACAACATAAGCATTTGGATCATGAGGTACATCATGCCATTCTAAGGTATGGCGATTTTGAACTTGAAGACCGCCTTTCTTATCTTGGTATAAGATTGTCATTATTCCACTATCAACATGCGTCTCACAACCTAAAGCAACACCATCTTGTTCTGATATTTCAACTGGTTTTTCTTGTTTTGGATAAAAATTAAATCTTAGTGTAGATAGTGTTTTTGGTCTTACAAAAGCTTTATCGGCCAAATCTAAATTTGAGGAGTAGACGCTAATAATCGATTTGAATAATCTCATTC
>CAJXWI010000746.1 GCA_913062735.1 uncultured Arcobacter sp. | reverse complement strand
AAATACATAATTTCAGAACAAGAAGCAACGGTTGAAAACTTAAAAGAATCACTTATTAAAAGAGTTCATGAAGCACACACTATTTCTACAAATTTGTATGCGCAATTTAAGAACACCCACTCAAAAGAAGAAATAACACTTATGATTCGTGCAGCTTTAAAAGATATTCGCTTTAACAATCAAAGAGGCTACTTTTTTGTATATGATAAAAAAGCTACGAATATCATACATCCATTAATACCGGAACTTGAGGGGGAAAACCTTATAAACCATCAAGATTCAAAGGGAAGATTCATTTTAAAAGAGGGGCTAGCTTTATTAAAAGACAAAGAAGAACTTTATCAAGAGTGGTACTGGAAAAAATCGAAAGGCAATGAAAAAGAGTTTAAAAAAATAGGTTTCATAAAAAATCTTTACGAGTTAGATTGGTTTATTGGCACAGGTGAGTATATTGAAGATTTTTCAAAAGATGTACAAAAAAAAGTTATTGCTCAAATAGAAAAGTTTAGATTTGGTCAAAATGGCTACTTTATTATTACAGATAAAAACAATAACTATCTTAACCATATCAATAAAAAGTTAATCGGTAAAAATGCTTTCAATGAATTAAAAATCATGAATGACGTTGAATCAATAGATAAAATACAAACTGTGATAAATAAAAATAAAGGATATGTGTATTTGGACTTTTTCAAACCCAATTCAAAAACCATATCTTCAAAGATAATCTATTTAAAAAGTATTCCAAAATGGGGATGGGTAATCAGTACTGGGTTTTATAAAGATGATGTTCAAGAGCTTGTCAATGAAGAAAAAAGTAAATTAACCAGTAAATATAATGAAAGTCTTAAAAACGTATTTATTATTGCATTCATTACAACAGTAGTTTTACTGCTTATTTCATTTTACATTTCAAGTATTATTCAAAGAAAATTTAAAAGTTACAACGATAATATCAATAAACATATTCAAAAAAATCAAAAACAACATGAATTATTGGCACAGAAAACAAAACTTGCAGCAATGGGAGAGATGTTAGAAAATATAGCTCATCAATGGAGACAGCCACTTTCTGTGATTACAACGGCCTCAACAGGTATCAAAATACATAAAGAAATGGAAACACTAACGGATAAATTATTTAATGATTCTATTGATGTTATTAATTCTTCAGCCCAACACTTATCAGCAACAATTGAAGACTTTAAGGAATTTTTTCAACCAGATAAAGAAAAAACACAATTTAACATAGATACTTCAATTAAAAAAACACTCAATCTCTTAAATTCACAATTCAAGGTAGAAGAAATAACTGTCATTCAAAATATTAAGACAATTAGCATCAAAGGATATGAGAGAGAACTGTTACAAGTTTTCTTAAATATTTTTAGTAATGCTAAAGACGCACTATTATTAACACACAAGAAAAGATTCATATTTATTGAAGTACATAAAGAAAAGAAAAATGTAATTATCAAAATCAAAGATACCGCAGGTGGTATACAAGAAGATATTATTAAGCGAATATTTGAACCTTATTTTACAACAAAACATAAATCTCAGGGTACAGGTATAGGTTTATATATGTCCCAAGAAATAATTGGTCGCCATATGAAGGGAAAGATTAGTGTTGAGAATGTCAGTTATCAATATAATCATGAAGACTATATCGGTGCTTGTTTTACAATCTCACTTCCAACAGAAATAAAATAGTTTTAAGTTGAGAGATATTTCGGTACAAATACTATTGCCCTAAAATTTCATTTAGAATTTCTTGATATCTACCTGATTTCTTCATCTTTAATATACCTCTATCAAATTTATCTACAAGTTCTTTTCCTCTCGGATGTTTCTTTGATACCAGTAAATATGTTTTTTCAGATTTTGAAAAGATTTCTTTATTAGAATAGCTAAATAGCTTTGCAATTTCTGGTTTAAATGTATTTTTAATAATATGAAGTCCTACTAAGATACTTGCAGGAGCAATGTCAATTCTATCTTTTAATAACTTTTTAAAATTTTGAGTATCTGTTAC
>CAJXWI010000745.1 GCA_913062735.1 uncultured Arcobacter sp. | reverse complement strand
GAATTTAGCATAAAAGTACCTAGTCCTAATTCTCTGTAATCATTCAAAACATAAATTTCTGATAACACTGCATATTCAAGTTGAAAAATTAATCTCGAATATCCTATGAGGTTATCCTCAGAATATAAATTGAAATATTTTTCATCAGGAGAATTTATTGACCTGTAATACTCAATTAATTGTTTATCTATTAATGACAAATCACAATTAACAATGTCATCATATTTAACTTTCAATAGTTTAATTTTTTCTAAATCTTTTTTATATAGTCCATTATTTATATCAATAATATCATTCGTTAGTCCTAACAAAGATATTTTAATTTTTAGAAGCTCATTGTCATTAAAATCAAATTCTTTCAATTTTAAGAGTTTTTTTTCTAGTCCAAAATAATAACAAGAAAAAATAATTTCAAATTCAACTTTATCATGATGATTAATATTTTTTGATAGTTCATCCAAATAAAAGTTAACTAATTTTGTGGCTATTTTTTCATCTAATTTTTTTGGGATAAAAGAGTTAAAGGATATTCTTACATCAATAAATGGTACGCCTAAAAAGGAAACTAAAAGAGGGTGTGACCTAAGGTTTCTGTACCCATAATTATCTCTTTGATAAGCCCATGTTTCATCTGTTATTAACTCCTTGTAAAGAGATAATGCAAGTCTTTTAGGTCTTATTCCAATTATCTCAGCAGGATTCCAATCTGGCATAACTCCAAAAATTGTTTTATCACCTAATAAGTTTGGATGAGGAGCATTTAGTTTTTCAATTTTATTATGTAACTTTCTCAAACTATCTATTAGCTTTATATTCGATAGATTTTCTTTATTACTTACTACAATTGCACGAACTTGCAGTATATAGAGTTCTGCATTACTAAAGGCAAATTCAATATCTAAGAAATTATTCTCAAATATTTCTTCACACTCTTTGGTGGCTTCAATCAATTTTCTTAATTTTGAATTATATATGTTATTATTTTTTTTAAAACATATATAACTTTTTAGATTATTACAATTACCATTTGTCACACTATCGGTACTACCACTTTCATCATAATTTACAATATAATAAGAACTTAAAGTATCAAGATCACTACTAAAAATCACTCCTGCCATTGTCACATTTTCTATCATTGGTAGAATAAAAACTTCATCCATTTTATTCATAGTATTACCATACGATTCAATAACAATATTTATAGATTTGCTTAATTTTTCAATATTATTACTATCAATATTCATTATTGACTCAAATCCACCAGCATTTGAAGTATGAAAATTATCTTCATTTGAAGAAGAGGATCTGATAATTACATTGCAATTAAACTTTTTTTGTATTTGATTTAATATTTCTGATACATTTTTTTTATAGTCATATACATTAAACCTATACAAAGGCAAGATCTGGGCTGTACAAATTACAGTTGATAAGTTTTGCAGTGTTTCTGCTTTAGATAATAATTTTAATTTTTTCATAAATTATTTTTCATACAATATAGATAAACCATGTCAGAGTAATTAATTTACTTTTTTAGCTATTACAATTATAATATTTGAAAATTGAGAAGGAAAAAAACTATTTAAAAATTTGTCGATACACTTACCAATAAAATTCAATTCAAAACCTTTGCTTCTAGCTTGTTGCTCATTAAAGTTATTCTTTTTTAAGCCTTTTATTCTAAAAAAATCAAATTTAAATAAGAAGGAAACATTTCTAGCATAAAATGCATCTTCAATTTCTAAAGAATTTCGTTGAAATAACTCAGTTACATCTTTTAGTGAAAATTGTAGTTTATGAAACTTATCAAATCTTTTATCTTGATTTTGTTTTTTTACTATATATTCAGTTAACCTATTTTCAATATTATCAGCTCTTACTGAAGCTAATATTTTCCCTCCATTTTTAAGTACTCTAGCACTTTCCTTAACCGAATCTTCCAACATCATATCATCTTCAAAATTATGATATAAACCAAGGGCTAAAAGTGTATCAAATTCACCATCTGCATATGGCATATCACAAACACTACCTT
>CAJXWI010000744.1 GCA_913062735.1 uncultured Arcobacter sp. | reverse complement strand
TATCTATACCATTACCAATAGTTCCCCCAAGTATAAAGCTGTAAGAATAAAGATCGAATATGTTTAAAGTATTTTTCCTAAATATTAAATAAATAAGTAATATTGAAAAAGAAATACTTATTAAAGATAAAAATATTCTACTACCACTAAATATGTTAAATGCTGCTCCGTAATTTTTTACAAAGTCTAATTTGAATAAAAGAAAATCTTTATTAATAAATAATTTTTTATTATAAAACATTAAATATTTAGTAAATTGATCTATTAGAACAATAAAAATACTTAAAGATACAAAATATAATTTTGTTTTTATATTAATAATCATTATTTGCTACGTTTTAAACGTTCTATAGGTTTAATAAGTAATAAAAGTGGAAAAAGCATTAAAAAATGATATCCAATCTTACCTAATGAGTATTTCCCTAAATTATATAAAAATAAATTAAATTGACTGTAGAAAATAATTTGTATGAAGTTGTAGGATATTCCAGTTAAATGCATAGCACCTATTGCTAAAAATCCATTTTTTAAGAATTTTCCAATGTTTATTTTATTTCTATTATTTAAATTATCAATTATTTTTATTAATGGATATAAACCTAATAAATAACCAAAATTTGGAGTGAGCAAATAACCTAATGAACCTCCTTGATGAAAGACAGGAAGTATAAATAACCCCAAAATTATATATATAGAAAATGCTCTGAAAACAACTTTTTTATGGAATATAAGTGTTAATAAAATTATGGTCGGAATTTGCCATGTGATAGGTAACTCAAAGTTATTACTAGATTTATAGATAAAAGGTAGTGGAATATAAACAGGTAACATTGATGTTATTACTAGTGATTGAAGACTCACCAGTATCTCAATTAATTTATAAAAATTGAGCATTATTATAAATTCTATTTATAAACTTCTCAATGCAACAATTGGATCTAATTTAGAAGCTCTTTTTGCAGGTAAAACGCCAAAGATTAAACCTATTGATCCTGAAATGATCATGGTGGAAAAAGTAGTTGTAATTCCTACTGATGCAGGAAGTGGTGTTATCAGAGATAAAAGAAAAACACCTGATAATCCAGTTGTTGTTCCAATTAATCCTCCAATTGTAGATAAAATCAATGCCTCAATTAAAAATTGAATTAATATATCTGACTGTTTAGCTCCTATTGCTTTTCTAAGTCCAATCTCTTCAGTCCTTTCGCTTACAGAAACGAGCATAATATTCATGATTCCTATGCCTCCAACCACTAAAGATACTGCCCCAATACCAGCCAATAAAAACGTTAGTCCACTTGTTATGTTGGTTACTATATTCAATGCATCTTCTTGTGATCTAACCGCAAAGTCATCATCTCTGATTATTTTATGTCTTTGCCTTAATAAGTTAGTAATCTGAAATTTAGCGGCACTAGTTGCATTTTTATTTATCGCTTCAACACTAATGAAGCTTAAACTTACTCCATATGTTGGGTCCTTCCCTGTAATCCTATTTACCATGGTGGTTAATGGAATATAAGCATTTTTGTCTTGATTACTTCCAAATACAGCACCTTTTGGTTTTAATATTCCGATAATTTCATATGTATGATCTTTAATTCTGATTTTTTCCCCAAGTGAAGAAGTTTTATCTTTGAAAAATTCGTCTTTAAGATCAGGACCTATTACAACATAACTTCTTGCACTATTAACATCACTTTTTGATAAAAATCTTCCCTTATCTACTTCAAAGCTTCTTACTTCAAGAAATTCAGGAGTAACTCCAGCAATTGATATATTTAAACTTTTAGAATTTGATTGCACTATTTCGTTAGCAGAGATTTGAGGAGCTACTTTTTTAACTGTTGGTACTTGATTGCTTATTGCTACTGCATCTTCTAAAACTAGGTTTTTAGGAAATGAAATACCTCTTCTTCTTGTGTCATTATTGCCTGGAACAATGAATAATACATTGGCACCTAAATTACTTAATTGGTTTTTTGCTAATGTTTGAGCACCTCTACCAAGTCCAACAAGTGTAATAACTGAAGCATTT
>CAJXWI010000743.1 GCA_913062735.1 uncultured Arcobacter sp. | reverse complement strand
AACACACTAACTACGTCACATACTGACAACGCTTCTTCTTGATCATGGGTTACAATTATCGCAGTGGTCTCCGTTTTTCTCAAAAGATAAACTACTTCATCTCTTAATTCTCTAGCCATATGAGCATCTAAGCTTGTAAATGGTTCATCTAGAAGAATTACTTCTGGATTAGGAGCTATTGCCCTTGCAAGAGCAACTCTTTGTTGTTGACCACCAGAGAGTTCTTGAGGAAATTTATTTTTATAATTTTCTAAATTACACATTGCTAAAACTTCCTCTAACCTTCCTTCATTTATTTCATTTTTAGAAAGTCCAAAAGATATATTTTTTTCAACATCTAGATGTGGAAATAATGCATAGTCTTGAAAAACCATACCTACATTTCTATCTTCAGGAGGCACAAAAACTTCATCGCTTGAAATGATTTCATTTCTCATTTCTATCAAACCAGAGTCTGGTTTTTCAAATCCAGCAATTAATCTCAGTGCAGTAGTTTTTCCTGAACCTGACATTCCCAACACACCAACAATTGATCCATTCCATACATCCAAATTAAAATCTGACAGAACTGTCTCTTTTTCATAAGACTTTGTTACTGATCTTGCTCGTATAATTAAATTTTCAAATGCCATTAGTTTGTTAAATTTCTAGTACTAAGTATATATGTAGGCAGTGCACTAATTGCTAACAAAATAAATGCAGAAAATGCTGCTTGTGTAAATAAAGCTTCAGAAGCGTTAGACCATATGTCAACAGCCATCGTGCTAAAGCCAGTTGGACGTAGTAGTAAGGTTTGCGGTAACTCTTTCATTGTTGAAAGAAAAACTAAAGCTGCACCAGCTAATAATCCTTTGTAAATAAGTGGAAATGTAATTTTTATAAATGTTTCCATCTTTGAAAAACCAAGACCAGAACTTGCTTCAATATAGGATAGTTTCACTTGTTCCATTGACGCTTGTCCTCCTCCGACAGCTTGAGGTAAAAAAACTATTAAATATGAGATTATAAGTGTTGTAAAAGTTTGATAAATCGCTGGAACAATTTTAATAGTTATAAACAACATTGAAATTCCTACTGCAATATGAGGAAGCCCATATAAAGTAAGTGTTACTTTTTCGAATATATCACCAAATTTTGATCGATATTGAGAAATCATTATAACTATCGGAGTAGCAATAATCATTGCAAATATTGAAGTTACAGTAGCTGCTGTTAGTGATCCTACTACGCCCGATAGAACGTTATTAACAGCATTGCCTTGTGACATGCCTCTAATTAACCAATAGGAAAGAACACTTATTGGTATAACTAAACTGAATAAAATAACTAAAGCAAAAAATGCTAAAACTAAAACTTTATTTTTATGAGACAATTTAGCTTTTACAATTTCTCTTGGTGTTCCAGAAACTTTAGCTGACCTACTTAATTCACTTCCCCTTTGAGCAAAACTGATTATTAAAGCAATAAATATCAGCAAGGTCGAATAGAAAATTACAGGATCACCATTTATGTTTATTGTGTAATAAGAGTAAATTGCCTTTGTTAATGTTCCATATTTCATTAAAGAAACAGCACCAAAATCAGAAATTACATACAGTCCAACTAAAAGAGATGAATAAATAATAGGTTTTTTTAATCTTGGTAAAACAACACTGCTATACATCTTTATTTTTTTAACTCCAAGTGACCTAGCAGCATCTTCAACTGTTGAATCTAAATTTCTAAGTGCACTAGTGCAAATTAATTGAACATATGGATAAGTAAACAAAGTAAGTACAATCCAGCTTCCAATAAAACCATCAATTCCAGATATTTCATTTATCCCAAAAGTTGAAAAAATATCTACAAATAATCCCCTTGGTGAAAATGCTGAAACATATGTTAAAGCACCTATGTAAGACGGTATTACTAAAGGTAAAATTGTAAGAGTAAACAATAACTTAGAAGCAGGAATTTCATATCGAACAATAAGAATAGAAATTAATAAACCTAAAAATAGGCTTGTAAGAATTACTGCAATAAATAAAAATATTGTATTCAA
>CAJXWI010000742.1 GCA_913062735.1 uncultured Arcobacter sp. | reverse complement strand
GCTTGTTTTAAAAATGTATCACCCATTATCGTACCTTTTAAAAGTATTTCTAATTGTAAAATAAAAAAGTGTCAAAAAAGTGGCAATTGATCTAATTCAATGATTATATAGTTTTATTATAAAATAATAATTAAATAATCAATCTCTAAATTATATTAAGCTCAATCTTAAAACAAGCACCTTCTTTCGTATTTGAAACAGATATATTCCCTTTCATATTCACTACAATCATTTTTGACATATACAGCCCAATTCCAGTGCCTTTACCTTGCTCTTTAGTTGTAAAATAAGGTTCAAATACTCTATCAATGATTTCACGGGGAATTCCACCTGCATTATCTTGGATAAGAATAAAACCTGAAGAATCTTTGACAGAAGTTTCAACCATTATTTTTGCCTTGTCTATTTTATTATCAACTAAAGCATCTCTCGCATTATTAACTATATTTAAAATAACTTGTTGAAACTCACTTTGTAAATCATGAATTATAAAGTCATTGCCCTTGATTTCTAAGCTAACATGACATTCATCCAATTGTGGTTTTAATATATCTAAGGGTTTTTGTAAACATGACAAGATAGAAAAATCACTTTTGATTTTATCTGTTTTAAAAAAGTTTCTAAAATCATCTATGGTTTTGGACATGAAGTTAATACAATCCATGTTTTGTTTTATAAACTTATCAAGAAATTTTTCATTAATATCTCCGTCTTCATAATCCTCTCTTAAAAACTGGATATTACCAGCGAGTGCGTTAAGTGGTTGACGCCATTGGTGTGCAATATTTCCCATCATTTCACCCATTGCAACCAGCTTTGATTGATGTGCTAAGAGTTCATCTTTTTTTCTATTTTCATTTATTTCAAATTCAATTTTTGCATTGGTTTCATCAACAGATAGTCCAATATTGTTATAAATTTTATGACCCATTAGAATAACAACTATCAGAACAAAAAGAATTAAACCGATCAACATATAATTTAAGTCTTTAGATAACTCTTGAGTAAAATATTCTACATCATCACTAATTTTTTGGTTTAATTTATTATTTTCTAAACGAATATTTTTAATATTCTGAAGTAAAATAACTTCTATTTTTTTTATACCATTTAATTCAATAGTATTGTTACTTAAGCTACCAATTGTTTTTAAATATTCATCCCATTCATCTATCATAGTTTTCTTTTTTAGCAAATCTATTTGATGAATCCATTTATCAAAATATTTTTTTTCTTTATATTGAAACAAGGCCTCTTTACTGTAATATTCCACTAGTACAAAGTTCTTATAAGTATCCATATTATTCTGAAAAAGAATTTTACTTTTAATACTTTTTCTCAATCTTTTTTCAATAGGAAAATTTTGTTTGAGTATTTTACTTATTAAGATTTTATTCTTTTGAAGAGAATATAAAACATCAAAACTGCTCACTCCATCCTTTTTATGGGTAAGTAGTTTTTGAAAATCATCTTTAATTATAGTATTAAAAGTATCATCATGAGAAATATAATGGGTCTCACTTAAATGTAAATTTAAATTATTTTTAATTTCATCAAACTGATTTTTTAATTTATCAAATTTATTTCTCATCCTATCTAAACTAACTTGACTGAATGTAGTCGTAACGTCAAATATTAAAGTATTCATATCATCTTGAAGAAAAATAAGTTTTGAAACAGAATTCTTGTGCTCGTAATTTGTTTCAATTTTTTGCAAAACAAAATATTTAGCAATAAGAATACTTATAAGCAAAAAACATACCACATAAATATTTAGCTTAATTGTTTTTTTAATGGACATCAATACCCTTTTGTAAAGTATACTTAAATTGTATTAAAATTTTGTGGCAATTTTGTGTTATTTAAATAACAATTTCATTCATAATATAATGAGCAGTTGTTAAGTCTTTGTGATGCTGTTTTTGGGTAAAATCACTTTTAGAAAAGTTAAGTAGTTTGAAAGTGGAAGCTTAATTGGCGAGAAGGTGAAGGAATCGAACCTCCCAACCCATAGTCAGCTATAGGTCCATCGGATTTGAAGC
>CAJXWI010000741.1 GCA_913062735.1 uncultured Arcobacter sp. | reverse complement strand
CATATGCAAATATTTGATTTGTCTCAATCTCACTAATTATTACTTGAGGTTGGATAGTATCAAGAGTAGATTCAGCTAAATGCATATCCTTACAGATTAAGACCTTATCAAACTTCTTGTTCAGAAGTGCCGTAAAAGATGAAGTTATTTTACCCTCATCAATATAAAGTACCGATACACCATTCATTAAATACTCCCTTGGTTAAATATTATTAATACTATATCTAAGTGTCATTAAATCTAAACCAAATTTGTATGATATCTTCAATCTTGAACGAATTTAGCTTATATATAGGGTGCATTGCAATTTAATTATCGATATAATACGTTATAAAAATTAAAGGACCTGGTTTATGTCTGAATCAATAAAATATCGTGTTGCACAAAAAGGTTTTAAATCTCAAAATCTTTTTAATATATCTGCTTTTATAGAAATTACTCATGGTAAATCTACCTACCCAATTTGTGAGGATGTTGTCTTTTTGGAATTTTATAGTGGCACTAGAGGTGCTAATGGATTTAAATATGATACCAATAATAAAAAAGTAATGATTTCAGATGCACATGAACTCAGAAGATTATCATATGGCTGTAAAGAACTTTTAAAAAATGGCCAATCTAAATATGTAAATTACACAGATCCGGGTTTAACCGAAAATAGTTCTGGCAATAAGAAAAAGCTTACTCTAGGAATGAATCTTCAAGAAGATAAAAATATAAAAACCTTTTTTATAAACTTTGAAGAAAAACAAACAGAAAAAATAGCAATTCAATTTGATGCATATGGGTTTGCTGCCTTTGCAGATAGTATTAACGTCATTGCAAATGAATGCGAGACTGTTCTATTTAACTATCAACGTAAGATGGAAATAAAAGTAAACAAAGAAAAAAATAAAAACCAGTAAGCAAGGAAAGAATATGAGCTATGTAAAAAAGAACTTATCAACAGGTGAAGAAATTATTTATACAGCAAAAATACACTGGATTATTTACATCAATGGTTTAATTTTAACTGCAATTGGTCTTGGATTTATTTTCTGGATACAAACTATTGATTTTATAGATGAAAGTTTGGCTCCAGTATTTACTTTTGTTGGTGGCATAATCGTTTTAATAGGTGCTTTAAACTTACTAGCAGCATTTATCAAAAGGATATCAACAGAACTTGTAGTAACATCAATGAGAGTGATTGCAAAATTTGGTTTGATCAGAAGGAATACAGTAGAACTTAACTACAGTAAAATTGAAAGTATTGAAGTTAGTCAAAGTATATTCCAACGAATCGTTAATTCAGGAACGTTAGTGGTTAATGGAACTGGTCAGGCAGGAACTCCAATACCTAATATTGATGAACCGCTTGTTTTTAGAAATAAAGTTATGGAAATAATAGATAAAAGGTAGTTAATCTTTTGATTCGATAATAGAAATTGTGATATCGTTTTCTTTAAGACGTTGTGTTATTTTTTCTAGACTCAACTCAAGAGTAAGTCCATTTAAACAGTATTGAAAACTCTGAAAAACTCTTATCTTTAAAAAATGTTCAGCTTCTTCTGGTGTAGTAAATTGCTCTTCTTCTGTAATAATATCAAACTTTATAATACTTTTGGTGTAACTCATTATTCTCTTCCTCGATACCAATTTTATTAATTGATATGCTCTTAGCAAATGAGCCTCCCCAAACTCTTCACTTAAACCATGTAATCATAGTATTCTATATGGTATTTTATTCCAAAAGCTCTTTTAAGTGCATAAATAATGTAACAATTGTAAATTAATGTAACTTAATTATTATAAACTGAATAATTCGATGTATCAAGTGAGTAGTAGGATTAAGGGTACTTAGAAGGTATCAAAACGAACATACCCCTTTAGTTTGAAGTATATTGTCGGATAAGAACACCATCTCACGATGACATTCTCTCCTAAGAACCGTGCGTGCGATTTTCACCGAACACGGCTCAAGCATTAATAACTAAAATTATTGCGAAGTTTTGAGGTGAAATACCTCTGAGTGAAATATTCGTCGTCAGTTACATTAAAAGGATTA
>CAJXWI010000740.1 GCA_913062735.1 uncultured Arcobacter sp. | reverse complement strand
AATATAATTAATCTCATTAGCATAACTATGCTCTTTATAATTACATCTTGTTTTACCATCAAAATACTCTTTTTTCATATAATGGTTTATATCAATAGAGCCTCTTATTTTATTTAAATCATCTTGTTGAGAAGTATATGTTTTATAGACTCCCAATCCAAATGCAGCTTTTAACTTTATTTTAAAGTAATATATCATCAACCATTCAGCAATACTAATATTATTACTAATTCCACCACTATTTTCTAGCTCTAAAAAACCATTAGAACTTGCAATCATATACTGTAAAAACTCATCACCAAATCTACTATTTATATTGAAAATTTGTTTTTCATATAGGATAGTACCAACTATATTAAATGTGAAGATTTCTGCACTTTCAAAATCTTCACCTTTTACTTCAAAAATTTTTTGAACTACATTTGCATCAAACTCATCACCAAAACTAAAAGTCTTAGTGAGGTATTTAATATCTTTTTTTGAGAATTTTGATTCTAACCTTTTTAGAAATTTAAAAATACCAATTTTAGAATTTTTACCAGTTATAGAATAATCATTTATTTCGCATAAAGACGAAACGTCATTATAATTATTATCTTTTATCTCATTTTTAAAGAAATCATTTTTTTTCATTTTTATCAAATTCTTCTTTAAGCTTTTCTAGTTTAGTTTTACTCTCACCCAATCCTCTAAAATACTCTTGTAATAACGGATAAATGAAGTTGTCCCATAGAAATTCTTTGGCTTTTTTTGTATTAGTTATCTTTTGATTTATTAGATTTAATGCATAGGCATGACCCACTTGATAATCACTACCCAATAGAGGTTCTATAGTTATTTTTTGATTTAAGTTTTCGAGTCCATAGGCTATATCTTTTCCAACCTTCACATCAAGTAGTTCTCTTATAATCTCATAGTCTGGTGGTATCTCTTCCCATGAAAATCTTCTTCTTAATGCAAAATCAAAACTATCTACACTTCTATCAATTGTATTCATAGTACCTATAATATAAATATTTTGAGGAATAAAAAAGTAATTTTTTCCATCTTCAAAAAAGAAGCTAGCATCATCTTTTTCTTTATCTACTAAGTATGAATACTGTGTTGTTATTCTGCCCTCATAACCTCTATATTCTAGAGAATACATCAACTCACCAAATACTCTTGATAAATCAGCTCTATTTATTTCATCTATTATAAAAAAAGTAGGCTGGATGATTTCAAGCAGATTTAAATTCTCATATTTTTTTTCTGTATCAATATTTAAAATTTCATTAATTTCTGGATTATTCAACTCTAATACTTTTGAAACTCTTATTTTTGAAAAGTCTGAATTTTTCTTAAATTTTTCTCTAAAAGTTTTATTTTTCCATAATAAAAGCTCAATTTTCCCAGCATCTTTACAGAACTTTTTAAAATTTCCATCTCTTAGCTTAAGTGTATTATCACTTGCGGGACGGATACCTTCAATAAAGTCTTCATAAGAAAAACTAGGATGGAACTGTACAGTTTCAATGTTAAGATTATTCTCATCTAAATCTAACCCATTTTTAAGACGCCAGTTTTCTATAAACTGTTTTGCTACATTTTTTGCTTTATATGTCTTTCCTGTACCTGGAGCACCATAATACACTACAGCTTTTTTAAGATGTAAATTATTATTTAAGATTGTATATAACCACCAATAAAATATTTGTTTTTGAGTAATATCTTTTTCCTCTTTTCCAGTAGAGTCTATTAAATAAATTCCCATTAATTCATTATTTTGTTCTATATAATCACCTTCTTCAAGAGGTAATTTAAACTCTTTTCTTAAAAGATTTACTAACTCTTCAAATTTACCTCCAGATGCAATAGCTGAGAAGTTCTCTGGAAATAATGTCAGTAAATATCTATTGATAACAGCACTTTTTGGTTGTTTACTATTTTTTTCAATTAAATTTTCTTCTAATTTATTTTGTAATTTTCGAATATCTTTATACTCACAAAATAATAGTTTTTTAAATTCTTTAAAATTGTTTTTTACTTTTTCTTCAAACTCTTCACTTATT
>CAJXWI010000739.1 GCA_913062735.1 uncultured Arcobacter sp. | reverse complement strand
GTGCTTTTTTATATATTCTTCTAAAGAAAGACGTTTTTCCAGTTTTAGTTCCTTTAAAAATTTTATATCAAGGCCTCTTTGATCATATATTGTTCCTTGTGAATCACTACAGCTTACAGGAATTGCTCCCAGTTCCAAGAGTTTTTCAATAGCATGTAAAGCAACATTTCCTGAGCCACTTACTGTACAAATTTTGCCTTCTAAACCTTCTTTATGTTCCATTTGAAGCATTTTTTTCGTAAAATAAATGACTCCATAACCTGTAGCTTCTGTTCGCATAAGAGAACCACCAAACATAAAAGGTTTTCCAGTTAAAACACCTTCAAAAGATGAAGTGATTTTTTTGTATTCTCCAAATAAATAGCCAATTTCTCTTGCTCCTACTCCTATATCGCCAGCAGGAATATCTATTCTTGGACCAATATATTTATGCAATTCAGTCATAAAAGCAGAACAAAATTTCATAATCTCAAAATCACTTTTACCCTTAGGATCAAAATCACTTCCCCCCTTAGCTCCACCAATAGGCAAACCAGTAAGGGCATTTTTAAAAACTTGTTCAAAAGCTAAAAATTTTAATATCCCTTCATTAACACTGGGATGAAAGCGTAAACCTCCTTTATAAGGTCCAAGCGCATTGTTAAACTGAACTCTGTATCCTGTATTCACTTGCATTTGATTTTTATCATTTAACCATGATACTTTAAATTTAATGATTCTATCTGGTGTTAATAAGCGTTTGATAATGGCGTTTTTTTCATAAATATCATCGGCTTTAAAAAGTGGGGATATGGATAGTAGTACTTCTTCCAAGGCTTGGAAAAAGACATCACCTTTGGCATTATCGATATTTTTGTATTTTTGTATCTCTTTTTTAATATCAATCATTATCTTCTCCTTTCTCGTATTTTTATGAGGAGACATGTTATTTAAGTATAACAAAGTAAAAATATTTAAGAACTCGAAATAAAAATTAATTTATATTTTATATAATTTTATAATATATATGATTCTTATTCCTATATATTTACTTTTTAAAAAGTTTTTAAAGAACTTTGATAGATAAGTATTACTAAAAAATGTTAAGTATTTTAGCTTATTGCCTTGACTATAATATAATAAATTATAAAAGGATATGCAATGAAAAAACTAACATCTACGGCTGGTAATATTATTGGAGATAATCAAAACTCTTTGAGTGCAGGGGAAAGAGGTCCTGTATTAATGCAAGATTATTATTTGATTGAAAAACTTGCTCATCAAAACCGTGAACGAATACCTGAACGTGTTGTTCATGCAAAAGGTACAGCTGCTCACGGAAAACTTACAATTACCCATGATATTAGCAACTTTTCAAAAGCAGACTTATTTTCTTATATTGGAAAAGAAACACCTGTTTTTCTTCGTTTTTCTACGGTTGCTGGAGAAAAAGGTGCTGCTGATGCGGAAAGAGATGTTAGAGGTTTTGCACTAAAATTTTATACACAAGAAGGAAACTGGGATTTAGTTGGAAATAATACACCTGTATTTTTTATATCAGACCCTTATAAGTTTCCTGATTTTATACATACTCAAAAAAGAGATCCCAAAACAAATATGCGTTGGAGTACTGGTATGTGGGATTTTTGGTCACAAAATCCCGAAAGCTTACATCAAACTACTATTCTTTTTTCAGATCGTGGTTTACCAACAGATCTAAGACATATTAATGGGTATGGGTCTCACACCTATAGTTTTATTAATAAAGAAAACGAGCGATTTTGGGTTAAATTCCATTTTAAAACACAACAAGGTATCAAAACTATGACAAATGAAGAAGCTGCTAAAGTTGTAGGTGAAGACAGAGAGAGTTCTCAAAGAGACCTTTATGAGGCTATTGAAAATAAAGATTTTCCACGTTGGGATATGCATGTACAAATAATGACCCAAGAGCAAGCCTGTACACATGAAGATAATCCCTTTGATTTAACAAAAGTTTGGTCGCATAATGATTATCCTTTAATAAAAGTAGGGGTATTAGAACTTAATAGAAATCCTGAAAACTATTTTAATGAAGTAGA
>CAJXWI010000738.1 GCA_913062735.1 uncultured Arcobacter sp. | reverse complement strand
TCTATTCTTAAGTATTATACAAACGCTTCTTTTATACTGATTATCTTGCATTCTAGTTTAAAATGAGGAGTTAGATTAAAATTATTGAGCATTAAGCAGTTTCATTACTCTATATACAATGAACTTAATTAGC
Source organism: uncultured Arcobacter sp. (assembly GCA_913062735.1). The sequence continues at coordinate 1,929 of CAJXWI010000738.1, read as the reverse complement.
TAGAAGCTTCAATAAGTTCTTTAGTATAAAAGTGTTCAGGATTAGAAAAAAGTTCTTGTGTTGTATTTTGCTCAACAATATTTCCTTCTTTCATCACAGCAACTCTATTACATATACCTTGTATTACTTCAAGATCATGAGAAATAAAGATATAAGTTAAATCATATTTCTTTTGGATTTTTTTTAAAAGATCAAGTAGTAGAAACTGTACTTGCCTATCTAATGCAGAAGTTGGTTCATCGAGTATAAGTAATTTTGGTTTTAGTATTAAAGCACGAGCTACTGCAATTCGTTGTCTCTGTCCTCCACTAAATTCATGGGGATATTTATAGATACAATCTTTAGGCATGTCAACATCATCTAAAATACTTAAGACCATATTTGTTTTTTCTTCTTTATTTAATGTGGTATGTATATCTAAACCTTCACTTATAATGGAGAATATACTCATACGAGGGTTCAGACTGTTAAAAGGATCTTGAAAAACTATTTGCATATGAGATCGAATATTTCTCAAATCTTTTGTATTTAAAGCATTGATATTTTTATTTAAAAAATAGATGTCACCATTTGAATCTACAAGTCTCAATATTGCTTGTGCTAAAGTAGATTTACCACTACCACTTTCACCTATAATACCAAAACACTCACCTCTTAACAGAGAAAAACTAATATCATCCACAGCTACAAAATTGTCTACTATTCTTTGAAATATTCCTTTTTTAATTGGAAACTTTACAGATAAGTTTTTTATATTCATGACTTCATCTTTGCCTGCACAGTTATAATCACTTACTTCAAGTCTATTTTTTAGTAATTCTTTTGTATATTCATTACTTGGGTTGGAAAATAGTTCTTGAGTTGTATTTTTTTCAACTATTTTTCCATTATGAATTACATAAATAAAATCAGAATATTTTTTTACTACTGTTAAGTCATGAGTTATAAGTAAAATAGACATTTGATAATCTTTTTGAATTTTCTTTAAAAGATTTAAAATTTGATATTGAATGGTTAAATCAAGTGCCGTTGTTGGTTCATCAGCAATAAGTAAAATAGGATTATTAGAAATAGCAATTGCAATCATAACTCTTTGTCTTTGCCCTCCACTTAATTCATGGGGATAAGAAGAAGCTATTTTTTTTATTTTTCCATATTTTTGAAGTTCAACTTTTTCAAGCAACTCATAAACTTTTTCTTTTAAGTTTTTTTCACTCATTGGATTATGAATAGTGATTATTTCAGCGATCTGCTGAAATACTGTATGAAGAGGATTCAGTGCTGACATGGGTTCTTGGAAAATCATGGATATTTGATTTCCCCTTAAACTAAGCATCTCATGAGGTGTATAGTCCAAAAGATTCTTATCTTCAAATAAAATTTTTCCACCCATTTTGAAGTTGGCACTTGAGGGTAAAATATTTAAAATTGCATGTGCGGTCATAGATTTACCACTACCACTTTCGCCAACAAGTGCCACTGTTTGAGACTTTAGTATACTTAGATTAATATTCTTTACAATTTGCTTTGACTGTGACCCCTCAATTTTAATACCGAGGTTTTCACACTTTAATATAGTTTTCATTTTTGAGCAATCCTTGGGTCAAGTGCATCCCTAAAAGCTTCACCCACAAATATTAATAAAGTTAATAACATAGACAAAACCACAAAAGCCGAAATACCCAACCAGGGTGCATGTAAATTTGCTTTACCTTGAGCTAAAAGTTCTCCCAAACTTGGACTTCCAGCAGGCAAACCAAAACCTAAAAAATCTAAAGATGTTAGTGTTGTTATACTTCCAGTTAATATAAATGGCATAAAAGTCATGGTTGAAATAAGTGCATTGGGCAAAATATGTTTTATAATAATATTTTTATCACTTTGTCCCAAGGCACGTGCCGCTTTAACATATTCAAAGTTTCTTGCTCG
>CAJXWI010000737.1 GCA_913062735.1 uncultured Arcobacter sp. | reverse complement strand
TTGCCATTCCTAAGATATAAGCAGCAGTTAACGCAACAATAACATTGGTTTCAATATTAGTACTATATGGAGCATAAAATGTCCATCCAGTATCTGCAAATCCATTACCCACAAATAATGAAGATAAAGCGATGATTGCACCTAATAAAAATAGCCACCATGAAAATAAATTTAGTCTTGGAAAAGATACATCTTTTGCACCAATCATAATTGGTAATAAAAAGTTACCAAAAATAGCAGGAATTCCTGGAATGATGAATAAAAATACCATAATTACCCCATGCAAAGTAAATGCCTGGTTAAATTGATCTGGGCTTAAAACTTGTTCTCCGGGGAAGAACAGTTCAATCCTCATTGTTAGTGCAACTAGCAGTGCTACTGCAAAAAATGCAAACATTACAACCATGTAAAGTATTGCTATTCTTTTGTGATCAATAGAAAAAATCCATTGTAAAATCTTATTTTCATGATGTCCAAAGACGGTGTGCGTCTCATCATAAAAGCTTTTGTGTGTCATTATCTCTCCTTTTCGTTTAGTGGAAACGCTTACGCGTCTTTTTCTTTTCGTTTTTTTATTTCTTCTACTTTTCTTTTGTCGTCTCGTTTACCTGTTCTGTATACGTAGATAAAAAATGCTACAACAGCTGCAAAAATAAAACCGCCGACAAATTTCTCAGCTTGAAACAAATACGTTTTGCTTTCTGAATCGTATGCAAAACAGTAAAGTAAAGTATTTGCTATTGTTGGTCTTGTTTTTTCGTCACTAGCCTCTAAAAGGGCAAGTTTCAAGTCAAAAGCTAAGTATGAAATACCATTTAAATATCTACTTACCTTACCTTTTGGTGTCAAAACCATAATTGCTGCAGGATGCAAATAATCAACAACTCCATCTTTTACACGTCGTTCATATTTAAAACCAACAGAATTTGTTATTATATCTATATTTTCCTGATTTTTAGTGGTTAGAAATGACCATGCATTTGCATTAAATGGTTTTTTAAAAGTCTTAAAGATTCTGTCTTTTGTTTCTTTTGCATGTTTAAAAGTATCATTTTTTTCAATACTTAAGGTAATTACATTAAATTCTTTTCCCGGAATTAGTCCAACTCTAGGAATAACATCAGCAACTTCATATAACATAGGTGAACACAAAGTAGGGCAGTTGAAGTAGTTTATTGTTAAGATAGTTGGTTTATTATTTATTATTTCTCTTAGCGTTTTTACTTGATTGTATTCATTAGTAAACTTTAAATCTAAGTTAATTTCCTTGTCTTGTTGCTCATAAATTCCGATATCAACAGAAAACAATGTACAGGCAGAAACAAGTAGAGTCATTAGCACTTTTTTTAGCATAGTAATATCCTTACACTATTATTTATTGGAATAATAGCAGTAAAAAGGAAAAAGTTTATTTATAAAATAAATTAATATAATTATTTAAGAAAACTACTGTTTTTTGAACAAATTATAAAACTTCATAAAGCCAAACTCTTTAATAGTAAAATAAAATAAAACAAAACCTGCGATTGTACTAGCAAAAGCAAGACCAGCTGCTCCATAAGGTTTAAATAAAATTAAAGAAAAAACTATATTAAAAGTTAAAGCTTTCATGGATATTTTTGCTGCAATAAATTGTTTTTCTTTAGCGTATAACCATAAAGAAAATATTTTTGATATACCATATGGTAAAAGACCAAGTAAGTACATTAAAAGTATTATCGCTGTATTTAACGTGTCTTCATGCGTAAATTCACCTCTTTGAAACAGAAGTTCAACAATGAGTTCATTAAACAATATTCCAATTAAGGTGGAGATTAATAACAAAAATGACAAAATGACACTTGCTTTCTTCATTAAGGCTAATGCTTTGTGTTCATTTTGATTTTTTATTGCTTTTGCAATCATTGGAAAGAGTGCTACACTCGTAGCTATAGCAAATAGTGCCAAGGGTAATTGAAATATTCTGTTTGCGTAATATAAATAGGAAATACTACCACTTACTAAAAATGAAGCCAACCACGTATCCAAGAAAGCCGATAAATGGGCTGTTGATGATCCTAATGTTG
>CAJXWI010000736.1 GCA_913062735.1 uncultured Arcobacter sp. | reverse complement strand
TGTTGTAAAAGGTGTAATCAATAGAATTGATTCAGAGTTAAAAATCAATGACATTTCTCATGGTATTCCAGCACAAAATATAAAGTATGGAAGTTTGTTATTGATGAGGGCTATTCAGTACATTCCACAGGGTGTTCTTTTAGCGGTTGTTGATCCAGGTGTTGGGACGGAAAGAAAACCTGTTGCTATTGAAACTGATTGGGGAGTGATGATAGGACCTGATAATGGATTACTAAATCTTGCATGCGCAACTGTTGGGGGAGCAAAAAGAGCCTATCTCCTTGAAAATGAAAATTGGATTATCCCCAGTGACGGGAACACCTTTCATGCTAGAGATGTATTTTCTCCTTTTGCAGCTGGGATTGCCTCAGGTCAACTTGATATCAAAGATTGTGGTGAGGAAGTTGATCTTATGAATCTTCAACAATATTTAATTCCCTTAACAGAAAAAAAAGACCACGAAGTAATCCAATTATCTGTCACTTTAAAAGTATTAAACAAATAGAAAAATATTTTATTTTAAATAAATTTGAAAAAAAATTAGGTTCAAAATTTTGGCCTGGTCCTTTAACAATAATATTAAAGAAAAGAAATATGTCATTTCTTTAAATGATATACCAATGTAATCAAGATAAAATGCAACCATCACTGTAACAAAAAATATTTCCAATGAAAAAATAGCATTAACTAGCAAGACAATTTTGATATTTTTTAAGTTTGTTTCCACTGTACTCATCCTAAATAATTTTCCAATAAATGGCAATCATTTTGATGAACGTTTTTAAAATTTTTCACTGTACCCAATTTTTCTAAGGGGGATAAACCTCTCCATTTTTTGAACATCTTGTGATTATTCCATAAATAGTCAATATCTTCAGGAGTGGTAATTGGTAATGTTCTATCTTTAGTCGCAACTAAATCACATGCTGAAAGGCTTAGGTCACTATTCATTATTAGATCTGTTTTCATAGTGTTCCTTGATTGTTAAATAAGGAATATGAGAATTTTCCGCATTCGTTGCCACCACAACTAGAAGATGACGAATAACCTTTTAAAGAATTGACTTTAAATGATTAACATTACTTTTCATTGAGTTGCTTTCTTGAAATTCTACAATAAATATATATTACTGTTGATAACTATATTAACTTTTAGTCACATTTTTGGTCACTAAGATAAAAATTTTATTTTAGATAAACTGAAACTAAAAAAGGTGACTTCTTATACGAGGTGTGTCAGCTTGTTAGCAGATATGTAGGGTATTATACCATGTAGAATAACAAAGTTCATAGAGAATTAATGTCTATAATTACTTCAATAATAAGAATAAAAAGCGTGATTTTTTAAATTCGTATTTAGTTTTTTAGTATTTTCAAGTAAGTAATTACCAGGTTCTAAAGACAACCAGTTCAATCCAATTTTTTCCTTTTCAGGACTGATATATTGTAGAATTCCAAAAACTGATACTTCTTATCAAAGTTTAGAATTTATCAAAATAAGGGTGGTGATTATCTATAATACGAAGGAATTTTTTTCAGCTTTCTAATTAGCGGAATATGGACTTCAGTTAATTTGAATTCATCATCAGAATAGTAACGCTAACACTACCTATCATCTTTAATTAACTTGAGTGCTAAATCATCTCATGGGTAATCTGCTGTAGAATAAATTACACCTATGAATATAATTACCGTAACTATACATATTGCAGAGTTTGAAGAGTCTAAAATACTTAAAGGATAATGATGAATAAATCATTTAGTTTAGAGTTTATGGTTGAGGATTTAACTCAATTATTTAATATGCTTCATATAAAAATTGAACATATTAACAGCAGAAAATTTGCTCTTTTTAAACTCCAGAAAAAAGCAATAAAAATTAAAATGCTTACAGTTTTAAAAGAACTTGATAAAAAGATTGGATTAGCTCTTGATGCTGCGGTACATTTTTCTGAAAAGTCTACTCATATTTTAGTTTTTAAAGAAGAAGTGGACATGATGTATGAATCTATACGTTTTATAATGAGTCTCTTTTGTCTGACGAAATACTCTATCCTGATAAATATGATAAA
>CAJXWI010000735.1 GCA_913062735.1 uncultured Arcobacter sp. | reverse complement strand
GAAGTTTTAACGCAAGCAAAAGAAATAATAAACACAGCTTCTAGTGACTTTAAAGGAATAGAAAAAAATATTGAATTATCTGCAAAAGAGAATATCACACAAGAAGATACACAAAGACTAGAAAACAGTAAATATAAAGAAGTTAATTTTTCAAATGAAGTTAAAGACTTCTCAAAAACAAATATTATCGCAAATGCGGGACTAATAGCATCGCAAGCTAATATTGTCCAAGAACAAAGTGTAAGGCTATTGTCTAAATAATGAGACGATAGGTTTTAACCTATTAAATAACCACATAAACCCCTTAAAACCACCCTCTATAAAACATCATCATTTTAAAACCTTTCAAATAAGGTTTTAAGTGTGTCAAAAATTGACACAAAATCGACACACCCTATCAAATATGCAAATATCTCTCATAACAGAATGAAATACAATCACCCTACTTAAAATGATTACCCTAAAATAAAAAAATGATTACCCTATATAAAAAAGAATTAGAAGATTTAAAAAAATACTGTCAAGTTAAAAGTCTATATCAAACTACCCATTTTCAAAAAGATAGTATTAATGAGTGCAGAGGAAAATATAAAGGATATTTATTTGGAATAAAAATGTGTAGCTATTTAATATCACACAAAGAACATTTAAATTCTGTTTCTCTTTATAATCATGTAAAAGTGCAAAGAAACAATGTTTATGGTGCTGATACGAAATCAGGAGAATATAAAAATGGTCTTGCGTTGGCTTTGTACGATATTCAGAACTACTTGGCTGATTTGAAGGAAGAGTGATAAAATTATAAGAGTATTTTCAAACTTATAGTTATTATTGTCCAAACCACCTTTTGACATAATCAGAAGCTAACCATATACAGAATCCCGAAAACAAAAAACCAAGAAGTTCTACCCAATACTTTACATTATAGGTTAAGTGATCAAGATTATAAGTTTTTGCTAAGATGTATAAAATTATAAACAATGAAATTCCTAGTAAACCTTTTATTTTAACAATATCAAAACTATTTTTATTCTTCATATTAAATCTTTCTTATTTGTTTTCAATGTTTAATTCTTTTCTGATTTTTTTACTTCCAATATAAACAAACGCTAGCTCAATTAACCTAAATGTATCTGCAAAAGTATTTGGAAGAAGATATTCATGTAAATATATTAATATTGCAATTATTCTCTTATAAGCAACTTATTCATTGTGATTCCTTCTTTTAATTTGGGCAAGCGATTCAAGAAAAATGATTATTATAAAAAACACAACCATAGTTGAAAAAATGTATGAAAAAAGTAATAAGCCAAGTTTACTAGAATAAATAAGTTCATATATATCAAGATTTTCATTGCTTATAACAAATAGAACACCTGTTAAATGATAATCAAAAATAGCAAAAAAAATGACACAAGTAATTATAAAATCACGGGATTTACTAAAAACAACTTTTTGATTATTAATTATACTAATATAATAATTTTCATCTTTTTTCATATATCCTAAACTAGTTAAATATACTTTTCCAAACACATATAATATCATGGGAGCAACTAAAAAAAAGGATAGTATAATTGATAATGTGATTTGAACTTTTGCAAAATGATACAAGTTATTTGTTTCTGAAATTTTCGATATATTTTCAATATTTGGAAACACATCAACTAGATAATTTGAAAATGAAAATAAAATATTACTATTCTCTATATCAATCTCAGAAAGAAAAAAAATTGGATAAAGGCACAAAATAAAAGATAACATTAATGTAAAGTCTAAATATTTATTTTTAAAAGATTTACTTGTTTTTTTCATATATAATATTCTCCAAAGGTATTAGAAAATCAGCAAAAGAACTTTTCATTGTCCAAACCACCTTTTGACATAATCCATTGATAACCATATACAAAATCCAGCAAGCAAGATCCCTATAAGCCCTCCCGAACTTCGATCAGCAGGACTTATGTCATAAAATCTTGCACTTTTTCCTGCAATTATTAAAACTAATAATAAAAAGATTCCTATCAAGCCTTTTATTTTAACAATATCAAAACTATTTTTATTCTTCATATT
>CAJXWI010000734.1 GCA_913062735.1 uncultured Arcobacter sp. | reverse complement strand
AATTACAAAAAGGCATTAAATATGAAAATAAATTTTAACTTTTCATTAAAAACTAAAAAAAGATTAAGAATAAAGCACTTAATAAAACATATCACCAAAAGCATTAATAGCATTGTTTTTCACTTTATCCCTGTAGTCATAATATCTGATCATTTGAGAAGTTTTATGTCAAGTGGCATTCATAATATTGATATAGTTCTCATTCTTATTTAAAGAAATCTCAATAAACGTTTTTCGAAAAGAATGGGGAGTGATTTTTTTATTGATATGTAATTTTCTACAAAGCTGTTGAGTGATTTTCATAATATAATCTGCTGATATAGGTTTATTTAAATTATCAGATATTCCATTTAAAAAGGGAGTAAAAATATAAGCACTCGTATAGTTATGTAGTGTTTTTTCACTTCTATATTTTAAAAAGAAATCCAATAATCAAGAGGGAATAGGTATATATTTATATGTTCCACCTTTTTGTTGGACTAAAAAATAAGAATCATCGTTTAAGTCACTCCATTTTATATTGCAAATTTCTTCACGTCTTAAAGATAAAGACAATAAAGCAAAAATTAAATAGTTCCTTAGTGCGGTTAAATGCTTTTTAATATTTTTAGATTGTGTCAAAGAGTTTATATAATTCATCTTAGAAGCCTTTAGAATATCTAAAAGCTCATTTCTATCTAGTGAGTCAGTTGTTGAGTGTTCTTTTGTTGCAAGCGGTTTAAAACCTATTAATGGGTTTTTGGGATAGTTATAGTAAACAATTAAATATTTAAAAAAAGCTCTGATGATATAAGCTATATTATTAATACTTGCAGGGTTTAAAACCTTATTCGTATTTTCACTATCAAATACAGATTTTGTATTTTTGTACTTTTCAAAAGAGATTAGTATTTTGCTTAAATGTATTTCTCACAGTTCTGCCAAGCTTAAGATATTTATTTCATCAAAAAACTGTTTTAAAACAGTTTTATATCTGTTTTTTGTTTTGATTGAAGAATAAGATAATAAAAAGTCTTCTATAACTTCTTTTATTGATTTTTCTAAAATCAGATTTTTATTTGTATTTATTAATTCTTTCATAATTTCAAGTTCGCATTAAAAAGGTTATGATAATTTTTATTATCGTAACCTTTTTTTAGTATAAAAAAATAAATAAAAAATACAAGGGTTTTTATTTATTTTAATTCATCTTCAATTAATTTAACAAGTTGTTCCAGGGGAATATTTTCAATATTGCTTTTTTCATATATTTCTACTAAATAAACAATATCATTTTCATCTATATAATAAGTAATAACTCTAAAACCACCTCTTTTACCAATATTCTTGCTGGAGTTAGCAATTCTGATTTTATAAATATTTTTACCTAGAAAAATACCCGTTGTAGGTTCTTTTTGTAAAGTTTCAATTAGGCTCTTAATATCATTTAAAAGATTTTTATTTTTTTTACGTAGTTTTTTAAATTTCTTTTCAAAATTTTTAGAAAGTTCAACTTTAGTCATTTGCGAATTTTTTAAAAAAATCTTCTGATGATATAGCGTTCTTAACCATATCACCACTTTTAATACCTTTCATAGCAACTCTTAAACTTCTTAATACTTCTTCTTGTGTTTCTTCTTGTTCAATTTCATATGAAACACCTTTAAAATTAGAAGCAAGGGTTTTAAAGGCTTCTACTAAGTCTTCTCTTTTATCATCTATTTTAAGTGTCATTGTAGTCATAAGAACTCTATTAATTTATAAATATATATCTATTATATTAAAAGTGCTAGTAATATCAAATATAATTGTCTAAAGCTTGAATATCATAGCCCTGATAGTAATGTAATGAAATTTCAATTTTATTTTAAATGAATAGCAGGAGAAAGCTCCATCAAAAAAGACCCAAAATCCTAACGCACTTCGTTTGTTGGCTTAACACGTTTTACTCATAACTTCGTAAACTTTCGCATTAAGCAAGTAAAACTATTTTTGAATATTTCTTACACACCTAACGTTTGAATAATTGGCAACGAGTAAACTTCTATCCCATAAAGAGCTTTTTTGAGACATTGAGTGTCCTACCATAACAGAA
>CAJXWI010000733.1 GCA_913062735.1 uncultured Arcobacter sp. | reverse complement strand
ACTGATATAGACATTGTAGCTATCCTATTCTGGGGAAGAAGTGGAAGCTTTTTTGTAGGAAGTTTATTGGATAACCATAAAAATATTTTGACTATTCCTGGTTCATACTTACTAAAGTATTTTGGAGAAGATGGATTTTGGTCAAATATCATAAAAGAAAAGAACTTGTCACTTGATATTATTTTAAATGAATTTTGTGACCAGAGATTGGGAATGTTTGATGGGAAAAAAGATGTTGGTTCTAATTTTACAAATATGGGCAAAAAAGGAAATATTTGCTTAAAAGTAGATGTCAAATTGTTTAAGAAACATATGCAAGAAATTTCAAAAAACCATGATCTGTTTAATAGAAAAAACTTTTTTATTGCTGTTCATTATGCTTATGAGTTATGTTTGGGTCATAATATTTCAAAAAAAACTATTATCAACTTCCAGCTACATACTCCCGATGTGGTAAGGATAAAGGACTTTATAGAAGATTTTCCTAATTCTAAATAAATAGGAACATACAGAGATCCAGTAAGAGCATTATACTCTCATATCAGACATCAAAAAGATAATATGTCAGAAAAAGACAAAAAAGAATATGAAGAATATCATACCGTTTATAATAACTTTTATTGGTGGGCTTATCAACATCAATTAGTTGGGTGGAAACAAATTGCCGTAGAAAATAATCTGAACTTACTTCCCATACAACTAGAGAACTTACATGACAAACCCAAGAAAACCGTCAAGGAAATTGCAAGATTCATTGGAATAAAGTTCAATAAAGGGCTAATGAAAAGCACTTTTTGTGGATTAGTTTATTGGGGAGACAAACGAGCTGTTAAAAAAATAAGTGGCTTTTCATCCACTCATACAAGAATTTCAAGTTACGAAAAATGTTTTACAAAATATGATGTAATGGTAATAAATCAGTTAAGTGCATTAAAACATAAAGAGTACAAATACCTTTTACAAGATAATGAATATATGAGAATTCTAGTCCATATGATTCAAACACCAACCAAAATTGAAAAAGATGCACTCGATTATAGTACCTCCTATACAGACTATCAAAAAGCTATGGTTGCATATAAAAGAAGAGTTAAATTTTGTTTAGATTATCTTAAATCACCTGAAAAGGAATGGGAGCTTGTGAATTGGCAAAACTAATTTGGATTACTGGATTAAGTGGTAGTGGAAAAACAACTATTGGTCAAGAATTGTATAAAAAAATAAAACAAAAAAATACAAATACTGTTTTTTTAGACGGGGATAGTTTTAGAGAAATACTAGGGAATGACCTAGGACATACCTCAAACGATAGACTAGAAAATGCAAAAAGAATATCAAGGATGTGTGTATTTTTAATATTACAAGATATAAATGTTGTTTGTGCTACCATGTCTTTATACAAAGAAGTGCACCAATTGAATCGAAATAAAATCAAAAATTATTTTGAAATTTTTATTGAATGTAAGATTGAAGAATTAATCAAAAGAGATCAAAAAGGTTTATATTCTGCTGCGATAAATAATAAAATACAAAATATTGTGGGGATTGATTTACCTTACGATAAACCAACAAATTGTGAACTTATTATCAATAATAACAAAAAAAATAATCTAGAAAAAAAAGTACAAGCAATTTTGAACATAATAGGACTCAAGTAATGAAACAAGGCGATTTTACGAAATTAGCAAAACAATATATTAATAGACCGGCATATAGTGAATTATTAATAAATACTATTTTAAAAGTGATAGATTATGGCAAAAAAAATGAAAATTTTACTGTAGTTGAAGTTGGTGCAGGTACAGGAAAACTAACTAAAATGTTGCTAGAAATGGGCTTAAATATTATTGCAGTTGAACCCAATGATGAAATGAGAAGTGAAGGTATAAAGTTTACAAAAGATTTCAAAAACATTACTTGGACAAAAGGGTCAGGGGAAGAAACCAATATAGCTGAAAATACGGCAGATTGGCTTATTATGGCGTCCTCTTTTCATTGGACTGATCCAAAAAAATCATTACCTGAATTCTCTAGAGTTCTAAAAAAAGATGCTTTTTTTACTGCTATTTGGAATCC
>CAJXWI010000732.1 GCA_913062735.1 uncultured Arcobacter sp. | reverse complement strand
AGGTAACGATGATGCATTACGCGCTATCCAGATCTACGTAGGTTCTATGGCAGATGCTTGTACTGAAGGTTCTGAAGCTGCAGCTGGCGAAAAAAGCGAGTTTGTTGAAGTAGAATAAGCCTAGGCTTTTCTAGCGATATCGATTTAAGTTATCTGATTTAAAAGGAAAAACAGTGGCTATACCTAGTTTTTATACTGCATATAATCATATTAAAAAATATTATCCAAGTATTAAAGTAGTTCCAACAAAAAATGTTAAAAATGCATTGACTTTAGTCTCAGATGGTAGTGTAGATGCGTTTATTGGGCATGAAGCAATATCTGCATATTATATTAAAAACTTCTTTCCTGAACTTAAAATTGTTGGAATAACAAATGAAAAGTTCATGCATTATTTTTTAATTCAAAAAGATCATCGTATTTTTGTAAATATTGTGAATAAAGTATTGAATAATATTTCTTACGAAGAAAAAGAAAAGATAAGAGATAAATGGATAAAAAACAAAATCAATACAGCCCTTGACTATAGAATAATATATCAAATAGTATTCATATTTTTATTAATATTATTTATTAGTTTATATTTTATTACGAAACTAAGAACAGCCAATTTATTAATTAAGGAACAAAAGAATAATTTTGAAACTCTTTTTAGAGATACAACAGATGGTTTACTTTTGTATAAGTATGGAAAGATTATTGATTGTAATTCTGCTGCATTGGCTTTACTTAAATATACAAATAAAGCTGATTTTTTGAATTTATCCTTTGAATCCCTTTCTCCTGCTCTACAACCCAATGGAAAGAATTCAAAAGAAGGATTTAGACTTTTGATAAAAGAATGTTTTATGAAAGGGAATAATAACTTTGAATGGGTACATTTAAAATCAACAGGTGAGCATTGTTGGTTAGATATCGTTTTAACAAAAATCATGATTGACAAAGAATATGTAATTCATTGTGTATGGAGAGATATAGGAGATAAAAAATTCTTAGAAGCAAAAATAAAACGAAGAAGTGATGAGTTAGAAGAAAAAAATATTGAATTAAACAATACAAATGAAGATATTAAAAAAATGCAGTTACAGTTAGTTGATGCAGAAAAAATGGCTTCTCTTGGCTCACTAGTAGCAGGAGTATCACACGAAATCAATACACCCATTGGTATAGGGTTAACATCTGTTAGTTATTTTGTAGAAATGACTACGTCAATTAAAGAAAGATACAAAAATGATTTAATGACACAAGAAGCTTTTGAAGACTTTTTATCTACTTCAGAAGAATTATCAAGCTTAATATATAAAAATCTAAAAAAAGCAGCTGTTTTGATTAAATCCTTTAAAACGGTAGCCGTTGATCAAAGCAGCGAAGAAAAAAGGGAGTTTTATTTTAAAGAATATATAGATGAAATCTTAAATAGTATTCATCCTTTTACAAAAAAAACAAATATTCTTATTGAGTTATCTTGTGATGAAAAACTAAAAGTGAATTCTTATCCAGGCCCTTTTTCTCAAGTTATTACTAATTTAATTATGAACTCTATTATTCACGGCTTTGATGAGAACGAAAAAGGCTTAGTTATCATTGATATTAAAGAAAAAAACAAACAAATACATATCGTATTTAAAGACAATGGAAAAGGAATAAAAAAAGAAAACATAGAAAAAATATTTGATCCTTTTTTTACTACGAATAGAGAAAATGGGGGAAGTGGTTTGGGCTTGAATATTATTTACAATATCATAACGAAAACACTAAATGGATCAATTACGTGCAAAAGCATTGAAAAAGAGGGCGTATCATTTGAAATTTTACTTAATATTTAAACAAAGATTATATAAAAAATTAATATAAAAAATGTGTAGTATATTTATAATTACTTGCATTATAATAATAAAGTATTTAATGGTTTAAAAGAATAAAGGAAAATGATGAGTAGTTTTTTAAAAATAGCCATGGGCATAGTTGCTTTTGTAAGCTTGTCTTTTTCTGAAACAAAAAATCAAATAAGTCAAAATAATAAAGATATATTAACAAAAGAAGAACGTAAGTATTTTAAGACAAATGCATCATTAAGT
>CAJXWI010000731.1 GCA_913062735.1 uncultured Arcobacter sp. | reverse complement strand
ACTTAACAAATACAATTATTACAGACAATACAAAATTAATGTTATTTTTTGCAAGTCTTAATCAAACAAATGGTGATGAGTTCTTAAAAGGTATTGAAAAAGTTGATAACTCAATTATTATTGGAGGAGGACTTTCAAGTACACATACAGATTATAAAGAATCATTTGTATCTTTTGGGAATAAGCTCTTTAATAAAGGTGTTGTAGGAATATCTTTAAATTCTAATATTCTCAACGTTCATAATGATTTTAGGTTCAATTGGCTTCCTGTCGGAACCAAACATATTATTACCAAGGTTGAAAATAACAAAGTTTACTCAATTGATAATATAAATGCCGTTAAATTTTATGAAAAATATTTAGGTAGTGAAATTATGGAATCTTTATACGAAAATGGAACTCAGTTTTCATTAATACTTTTAAGTGGAGATATTCCTATTGGAAGAGTTGTCATTGACAAAGATGATGAGAGTTTAACTTTTAATGGAAATTTCGAAAAAGGTGATATTGTAAAATTTGGTTTTGGACAAGCTGATGCAATAATGAAAGACCCTCAAAAGTCTTATAAAAACTTATTTAAAAATTATTCCCAATCATACTTTGTTTATTCTTGTATGGCTAGAAGAAGATATCTTCCTGATAATATCCATATGGAGATTGAACCATTTGCCTGTAGAGCTAATACTTCAGGCTTCTTTACCCATGGAGAATTTTTTCACAGTAATAAATCAAATAAATTTCTCAATCATACCCTAACGGTTATTTCATTATCAGAGTCAAATGAAAAGTCACAAGAATCAAACTATGTATATAAACAAGAAATTATAAATAGTGAACAAACAACTACAATAAGAGCATTAACATCATTGATTGAAGAATCATCAAAGGATTATTATCTTTTGCATGATGATTTAGAAAAACGCATAAAAGATAGAACTTTAGAATTAGAAGATACCAACGATGAATTAGAGCAAATAATTAACAATTTAACATCCACACAAAAGCAATTAATAGAATCAGAAAAAATGGCAAGTTTGGGAGGTTTGGTGGCAGGTGTTTCACATGAATTAAATACTCCTGTAGGAATTGGAATTACGGGGATTAGCCATTTATCAAAAATAACAGAAGAAATAGAAAAACAGTATACAAATGATTCCATGACAGAAGAGGAATTTGAACAATATCTAAAAATCTCAAAAGAATTAAGTACTCAAATACATTTCAATTTAGAAAGAACCTCTTCTCTAATAAAAAATTTCAAACAAATCTCCGTTGATCAAACCAATGAAGAAAAAAGAAGTTTTAACTTTAACGACTATTTAAATCAAATTATTTATAGTCTAAATCCATTAATAAAAAAATCAAAATTAGAAGTTATTATTGATTGTAATGAAGAAATAGTATTAACATCATATCCAGGTGTCTACTCTCAAATAATCACTAACTTAGTAAATAACTCAATCCGACATGCATTTGGAGAAGAAGAAAACCCCATTATAAATATTTCCTTATCTCGGACAAATAACGATCAATTAAAGTTGATATATAAAGACAATGGAAAAGGCGTACATAATGACGATATAACAAAGGTATTTGAACCTTTCTTTACGACAAATAGAGAAAATGGTGGTACAGGTTTAGGATTATATATTATCTACAACATCGTAACAACTACATTGAAAGGTAATATAAAGTGTCAAAGTATAGAAGGAAATGGTCTGAGTATAGAAATATTGGTACCTTTGGATTAAAATTATATTATTCTCAAATAACATGATAATTAAAAAGAGATATATAAAAAATAAAAATTTTCAACTAATTAATTCCAATTCAATTATTTTAAATTTACCACTATATCACAGCTAGCTCATGCAAAATTAATATAATTAAATTATAATGCACCCAAACACAACTTTAAGCTTAAATTAATTTATCTAGTAGAAATTATTAAGAAATACAAATACAAATTTCGTATATCATTTTCATTGTAAAATTTAAACAAAACTTAAGGAAGTAAAGATGGAATCTATCTATATAGAAAACTACGTCAAAATCCCAGTTGAAGAAAAACTTGATTTC
>CAJXWI010000730.1 GCA_913062735.1 uncultured Arcobacter sp. | reverse complement strand
GTAAATATAAGATACCAAAACTCCTTTAGATCCCAACCGCTTACAAGTAATTTTTTATAATCTACATTATTTAATATTTGTTTTAATTCTATTATGTTCTTCCTTGTATTCCTATCTTGAAAATTGCCATCGCACAAAATTTTGTATTCAAACTTAGATTTTTCAATAGTGATAAAATCATCTGCTCTTTCTTCATTTGTATTTGAAGATATAAAGATAACTAATATCTTTAATTTTTTAGCTAGTTCATTATAAAGATTTACCTTGTAAAAAGCAGGGATATGGGTAACTATAACATATTCATACATATTTAAAAACTCCTTTATTTTTATATTTTTGTTTTATCAATATTGCAATTTGAATTAAAAATAGAAAAAGCAAAAACTTTAAATACAAACCGAAAAATGTACCATTTAAAAAATAATATGACCTAATATAACAGCTAAGATACATAGTATTTTAAGATTATCGACACATACTAATTTAGTTCCAAAGTTTTAGCACCTTTTTAAGATGGTATTTAAAAAGTATCCAGTAATTGACAACTGTTAGTACAAAATCACTAGCTACTTTATTAGCTCTTTTTATTTTATCATACTCTTTGAAAATCTCTAAAGTTCTACCATTTCCAAGGCCATCATCTCTCCATCGAGATACAACGATATCTTTAGTAACAACTTTTGGAAACTGATGATAACTTCTAAGTAGATGTTCATAATCCATAGAGAAAGTATTACTTACGTCAAATAGACCATATTTTTTAAAATAATTTTTATGTGTAAAAAGTCCTTGATGAGGCATTGACATTCTAAAAAGCAAACTCTTATGGTCAAATTTAGCTGAATATTTAGATATAAATAATTCATTTCCAGATATATCTATTCTTTTTATTCTTGCACTTACTAAAATATCTTTCTTAGAATCAATATCTTGAAAAACTTTTTCTAAAGAATCAGAAGATACAAATCCATCACCATCACCTTGAAAATTGAGATACTCACCTTTTGCAACTTTTACACCTTTATTAAAAGCATCACTTATACCATTATCTTTTTCACTTATCCAATAAGTTATCTCATCTTCATATTTTCTAATTATATTAACTGTCCCATCAGTAGAACCACCATCTATTATAATATATTCAATATTTTTATAAGTTTGATTTATAATACTTAGAATAGTTTCTTCTATGTATTTTTCGCCATTATATACTGCTGTTATAATAGATATAAATGCTTCTTCATCATAATTTTTTTCAAAATACTTTTTTGTCCGTAATCCTGACTTTCCACATCTATTTTCGCCCTTAGAAGAAGATAATAGGGATTCAGGTTTACATTCATCATTGTTATCCATCTCGTACTTATCTATTGTTAATGACCTTGTTTTGCTATATTTTTCATCTGACTTTAATCTATTTGTCACTTAAGTAATCCAATTTTTCTTAAAATTTTTATACTTAAAAATTTATAATCAAGCGAATAATTAGTATTAGTGGTATAAAAGTTTTCTATTTTATCAAGATTTAATATGTTCGCACAGGAAGTGTACCTTTTGATGTTTATAAATATATTTGTATTCATTTTATTAGTCAATTTTTTTCTATAATTTTCAATAAAATAAGCTGATGCTAAATTATAAAGCAAAGGAAGTTTACCATCATTTGCTTGTACACTTATAGAACCCTCATGAGCTCTAAAAAAAGACAACTTATCATTAATAAAAGCAAAACTCTTATACTGGCTTGCTGTTAATAAAAATATTAATAAATCGTTGCCAATAGCATGCATTGAGAAATCACTATTTACTTTATTAACTATATTTAGTAATAGATTCTTATCTAAATCTTTTAATCTAAATAATGCACATCCTGGAGATACGGGATATCCAATATTAAAAAGTACTCCCTCTATAAATTGTTCACAATCATAAATTCCCGTATCACCTATAATTGATCTGCCTGGTTCAAATATAATTTTACAGCTATTTTTTTTTAAAAATTTATTTATTAAAGAGTTATAAATTTTAAAATTAAGTTTATTATTATTTTTTTCATAGGAAATACCCATTCCACCTCCAA
>CAJXWI010000729.1 GCA_913062735.1 uncultured Arcobacter sp. | reverse complement strand
TCAATCTTTTACTAAACATGTAGACGCTGATAGGAGCTGTTTTAAGACTGGAGTTCAATTCTCCACATCTCCACCAAATAATAATCCAATACAGTCCAATACAATTCCAAAAAACCCTATAAATAGCTTTAAAGGCTCTTTTAATTTTCTTATTAATCTAACATGGTACAATGTAATGTAACAAAATATAGTGTTTTATGTTACATCTAATGTTACATCCTATTTTTTTCTAAATGTAACAAAACAAAATGTAACAACAAAATGGAAGGTTAATATTATGCCAAAAATCCCAATGCCATTAAATGATAAACAAATTAAAAGTCTAAAACCTAAAGACAAACCATATACGAAATCTGATGGGCAAGGTTTGCAAATACTGATCAAAAAAGATGGTACAAAACTTTGGGAATATATTTACACCAGTCCTACTTTAAATAAAAGAAGAAAAACATCTTTTGGTACTTATCCACAATCAACATTGAAATTTGCAAGGGAAAAAAGAAATGAATTCCATAAATTGATATTAAAAGGTATCGATCCAATTGAAGAGAAACAAAAAAAAAGAAATATATTAAAAAAAGAACAAGGATTAAAAGAAGATACTTTTATAAAAGTATCTCAGGAATGGCTAAAAGATTATGAATCCCAAGTCTCCGAAAATTATCATATTAAAATTACCAGAGCATTAGAATTATATACTTATCCATTTATTGGAAATAAAGCGATTAGTGATATTTCTAGATTAGATTTAATTGAAATATTACAAGATTTAAAAGATAAAGACTTGAAAGAAACAGGCAAAAGAACGTTTATGTTACTTAATAAAGTATTCATGTATGCAACTATGATGGAAAAAATACCACACAATATAACGGCTGATATTGATAAAAAAGTAATCTTGGGAAAAGTTGTAAAAAAGCACTATCCTACTTTTACAAAAGAAAAGGATATAAAAGGTTTATTGTTATCTATTGACGAATATGGTGGTGATTACAACACTAAAATGGCCTTAAAGATATTACCTTATGTTTTTGTTAGAAGTTTTAATATTAGATATTGTGAATGGTGTGAAATTAACTTTGAAGAAAAATCTTGGGTAATACCAGCAAATAAGATGAAAACAAAAGTTGAATTTATTCTCCCCCTACCAGAACAAGTTATAACTATATTACAAGAAGTAAAACCAGTTACTGGCAACTCTAAATATGTATTTCCAAGTTTCAGAGAAAAGGATAAACCTATGAGTGATAATACAATGATAAGTGCATTAAGACGAATGGGTTATGCCAAAGAAGAGTTTGTACCTCATGGGTTTAGAGCTATGTTTTCAACAATTGCATATGAAAATGCTAATGAAAAAGATGGACATAGGTTCTCAAGTGAAGTAATTGAGTCCTTACTCGCGCATAAGGAAACAAATAAAGTTAAAGCTGCATATAATAGAGCGTCATATAAAAACTCAATGAGAGGTTTAATCACTTGGTATGCAAACTATTTGGACAGAATTAAATATGGATACTAAGCGGAAGTTTCCGTTAATATTCATATCTTTAAAATGAAAGAGAAACTTTTAGGGTAAGGCAGATACAACAAAACAAAGGAAAAAGCAAGGGTACTCTTCGAAATTTCGAACTTTAAATCCTCAATTATCTAAAATTAAGACCAAACTTTTAAGGGTTAATATCCCCTTGTTTTCAATTGGGTCGTTCAACAACCTCTTACTTTTTTGAGCAGTTTTTACTAATGGAAAGCTTCTCCCAAAAAGAGTTGAAATTTGAAGCATCTTCAGTAATACATAGAATATCAATTAAATTATACTAAGGTATAATAATCAATACTAAAACTTTAGTAAAAAAGAGTGAGACAGAAGCAGTTATAAATCCTGCAAATGCAGTTATTATAAATTTATTTACTTTTTATATTTAGAAAATATAACAAACACTATGTAAACATAAGGTCTAAGGCAATACTTTAAGGAAAAAAATGAACAAAGAATTAGGAGATAAGAGACTACAAGTAGTAGCATCATTATTAATTGGTGGAGCAACAATTTCAACATCAATATATCCAGATATGCCAATA
>CAJXWI010000728.1 GCA_913062735.1 uncultured Arcobacter sp. | reverse complement strand
CCCCAAAATCTTTATTGACTTCTCTATTGGAAAAGACGATAGAGCTTGTTGATGACGGATATAAAACTAAAGATATTATGTTCACAACTGTTGAATTAATTCAGTTGGTTAAAACTGCTCCAACAGATGAACTAAAGGCAAAAAAATTTAAATCGGATCATTATTCTGAAACCAGTAATTTATTGACAAAAATAAATGATTTAAAAGAAGAGCGAGGAATTTCAGATCCACAATTTAGTTTAGAGTTGGCTGATACAGGAGAAATTGGAGGTGCAAAAAATAAAAAACACCATTTTCTAAGGATTGTAGAGAAAAAGTCTAGCTCAGTTATAAAAAGTGAAACTAACATAAAAACATTAAAGTACGCTTCTGTTCAACTACCTAAACCATATAGGTATGTAAAGCCTTTCATGTCCATCGAGCTTTCAGCATGGAGGCTGTCTTTATTTATTGCAATCCCACTTGCGCTAATAGTTATTGGGTATGCTCTCTTTGTTCAATCGATCTTTACTCCGACTTCATTAGAGTTTGTAATATTATGTTCATTTATTTTTATTGTAGGCTTAATAGGTAAAGCAATATACCCATTCTATGAAGCGAATAGAATGCGCATAGCAATAGCCCCACAATGGATGATGAAGTGGTCGCAACTGACTGCCCAAATAGAATCTATTCCACTAAAGAAAATCCGTAAAAATGGGCGCCCATATAGAAGGTTGGAGTTTGTAATATATGAAGGTGTGTGCCCTATTTGCCAAAGCAAAGTGGAAGTTGAAAATGGCAAAAGAAATCTTAAAGGGCGACTTGTTGGTATTTGCAACGAGTCACCCAGAGAACATGTTTTCAGTTTTGATCACATGACAGATAAGGGACAAAATTTAACCAAGTACATTTAATCATCAAGTTGGATTGGGTCGTATCGACGAATTGATTTTATTGTTTCTCTAAAGCGCTTAGGGTTTTTATTTTTTAAATGCCTAAAAACTAGGTAGTTTGTCATTAGAACTCTATCTGAAGACATTATAGCTCTTGTTTTTATGTTTGAATTATATGCCAAAAACGATGGTATCAAAATAAATGCAGATACCCATAAAATTAAAGTGATAAAATCGACAATAATAGAAATAAACGGATACCTTTCCCAAAAACTCAAACTCTTGGCTACTTCATAGCCTCGATATTTAGTAATGTTTAATTGGTTTATTTCTTTGTTTTTATATGAAAAAAGCAAAGGTTTTTTATCTGACTCAAAAATAAAACGTGATATTCCGAAGAATGTAACCTTAACCCTAGGTTCCAAAGTAAACTCGATAAGTTCCTTACTGGAAAAAACTTTAATTACATTACCCTTTACCATAATTAATTGATCAAACTCATTCACCTCAACCCTGATTTTATCTTTTATTTCAGTGCTTTCAGTATCAACGACGAATTTATGATATGTAGCATCGTTTAGGTGATTAAGTCGATATTTATGGTTATAAACTCTGTGCAAATTACTTCCAATGTATCTTGCCTCATTAGATGATAGGGTAGGAATTAAATCATTTTCCAATATACTATTATATTTTTTATCACCTAGACTATGCCTGATTATTGATAAAGAGTATTCGGTAGATTGTTGTTTTTGGGTTAACTCTCTAACTTTTTCATTATTTTCTTTCAGAGATTTCTCAAGTCCTTCAATTTCAATGCTCTGCTCTTTTAAACGTGCACTTATTTCGTTTTTACCAATAATCCCTTCAATTTCATCACTTTGGTACGGTATATAAATATCGTTTGCTAGAAGTTTAAAGACCTCATTTGCCTTAATATCAATTGAGTTATGTGTAATCACTATTTCATCTTCGAATGAAGAAATGTCTGCATTGTATTTTTGTATATATAATGTGGCGAAATATGTACCTAAAGTACTTA
Source organism: uncultured Arcobacter sp. (assembly GCA_913062735.1). Next base: position 168 of record CAJXWI010000728.1, on the reverse strand, counting down.
TTAGAATTAATAGCGTGGGGTAAATTAAGTTTCTTTTCATGAATTCTTCAATATAAGGTTAGGGTATCAATATTGAATACTCTAGCAATAAACTTAAGTTATAAAAAGAACTATAACTTTTTGTACTCCTTGATATTTTCCACTTCAATGTATTGTATATGCAGTGCT
>CAJXWI010000727.1 GCA_913062735.1 uncultured Arcobacter sp. | reverse complement strand
TGACCTTATTTGATTCATCGGTAACGGTAATCCCTTTGATCATAGGAATGGCAACTAAGCCTTCTGAGATATCTATAGCTTGCTGAGTGTTAAGCTCCCATACGGCACGAGTTAGACTGCCACTAATGGTTTTCTCCAAGGTGAGAAGTTCGCTGTTAATGTGATTTTTAGTATTAAAATATTCTGCAACAATTTGGATACCCGTCACGCTCACCGTTAAAATGAAATAAAAGGAGAGTACTCTGGTTAAGAGTTTTCGAGAAATGCTCGTTATTTTCATATAATGTTAATCTGTATAAGATGAATTACGGTTATAAGTATGATTTTAGCTAATTTTTACAAAAGGATGAATTTTTTTTTACAAAAAATGATAAAACAAGAAAGATAGACTCTGATAAGCTAAAATCAATAGCCATTATCATAAAACGTCGTAATTTTACTAACCTTGTCATATTTATATCAACTTGTCATATTTATGTCATAAAACAGAGATAGCATAGTAGTCAAATAATTCATTACTTGTATTAATTAAATATAAAAAGGCTTAAAACATGAAACTAGTAAAAAGTGCTTTTACATTAGCTATGTGCTCTATTTTTACACAGCAGGTGTTTGCTGCAAATATAAATATCTACGGACGAGCTGATGTCTCGTTACAATCATCTGACCAAGGTGATGGTAACTTCAGCGAAGTGAAAAGTAATGCGTCACGCATTGGTTTTGAAGGCACTCATGAATTGAGTGAAGGCTTAGAGGTTGTCTATAAAGCTGAATTTGAAGTCGATATTGATGGTGATGGCGATGTTTTTAAAGCTCGTAACCAATATATTGGCTTAAAAGGTGTTTTTGGAGAAGTACTGTTAGGTAGAAATGACTCTATGTTAAAGCAGTCACAAGGTAAAACAGATTTATTCAGTGATCTAAATGCAGATATTAAATACCTTTGGGCTGGCGAAAATCGTTTAAATGATACGATAAGTTATAAATCTCCAAAATTTAGTGGTTTTCAGTTAGGTGCTACTTATATGGCTGAAGATGAAGTTGATGGTAAAGATGCTTTCTCTATCGCCGCTTTTTACGGTGACAAAAAATTGGAAAAATCAGTTTTTTTTGCATCTGTAGCGATGGACTCTGAAGTAAAGGGTAAATCAAAAGATGGTGCTGTATCAGGGTATTTTGATACAGTAAGAGCTACGGTACAAGGTAAGCTTGCAGGCGTTACTTTAGGCTTAATGGTGCAAAACCAAGAGGATATTGATACCGGAGCTGAAATGAACGGAATTATGGTTTCAGCTAAATATAAAATAGGCGCAGCAACACTTAAAGGACAGTATCAAATTGCAGATCATAAAGATGGTGATAAGAATACCGGAGTTACTGCTGGCGTAGACTATAAATTAGCAAAAAGTACTAAGCTTTATGCTTTTTATACAACCTTTGACATCAGCACAGATAATAGGGATGAAAATTATTTAGCTGCTGGCATTCAATATAAATTCTAGGTAGTTAGCTCTTCGATAAAAAGCCGCATTGCGGCTTTTTATTTTTTAAGAAGAGGAAACCTTGTATATTAGACATTATTTGTTTTTAATTGTCTTTGTTGTCATAAAAGTGTCACTTTTGTTGTGCACAATATCAATTCAGAATTTATATGATGTAAATCTAAGTTAAGGCGCATGTATGAGTGGATACATTTTAGTTGTTGAAGATGAAACACCAATTAGAGAAATGATTACTTTTGTTCTAGAGCAAAATGGTTTTAACTCAATCGAAGCGATTGATATAAAACAGGCTAAAGACAAAATTGTTGAACCTTATCCTGATTTAATCTTATTAGATTGGATGTTACCTGGTGGTAGCGGGGTGAAGTTAGCGAAAGAGCTGAAGCAAAGTGAATATAGCCGTAATATCCCAATTATCATGCTGACAGCGCGTGCTGATGAAGATGATAAAGTCAAAGGTTTAGATGCAGGTGTAGATGATTATGTTACTAAGCCATTCTCACCCAAAGAGTTAATTGCTCGCATTAAAGCGGTTATTCGTCGAGTTTCTCCAACACTCTTGGCTGAGAAAGTAGAATTTCATGGTTTGA
>CAJXWI010000726.1 GCA_913062735.1 uncultured Arcobacter sp. | reverse complement strand
AACGAAAGGACTTTTACGTGTAAAAGACTTTAATCTAAGTACTAATAATGCGTTTCATCTTAGTTTAATGTACTCATTAGTAGATTCTTCAACGCATCCCATTTCTAAAGCACTCAAAAAATACTTAGAAGAAAAGTACAAAAATTTAGAATATATAAAGTTAAAAAACATTAAAAATTTTAATGGAAAAGGACTAAGTGCTTTTTATGAAAATACAAAAAAAGAGCATTTTGAACTTTTAGGTGGAAATCTTTCTTTATTAAAAGAGCATAGTATTTTTACTTCTTTTAGAAGTACTTCAAGTGAATATATATTTTGCATTAATAAAGAAGTATTCGCCTGCGTTACATTAGAAGATGAATTAAAAGAAGATGCAAAAGAATTTATTTTGTATACAAAGAAGAATAATATTGATACCGTTATTTTAAGTGGCGATAATATTAATGCAGTGAAAAGTATTGCAAAAGATTTGGATATTAAAGAGTTCTATGGAAATGTAAATCCTATAGAAAAAGCAAATTATATTAAAAGCTTAAAAGAAAAGAACAAAAGAGTTATAATGGTGGGAGATGGCGTAAATGATGCTTTGGCTTTATCGTATGCAAATGTATCTATTGTTATGAAAAGTGGTACAGATATAGCAATTTCTGTTTCTGATATTGTTATTTTAAATAACTCACTTAAGGCATTAATAGAAGCATTAATTTTGTCAAAAAGAACGTATTATTTTATTAAACAAAATTTATTGATTTCTTTACTTTACAATATGATTACTATTCCTTTGGCAGTTTTTGGGTTTGTGATTCCTTTAGTGGCTGCTTTATCTATGAGTCTAAGTTCACTAATAGTAGTATTGAATTCACTTAGAATAAAAAACAAAGGTTAATTATGATTTCAGACACTTTATTTATGATGTTATTTGTTGGTTTATTTCTCTCTTTTATTGTGCTGGGATTTTTCATTTGGGGTGCTAAAACGGGGCAGTTTGATGACACTTCTAAGATGATGGATGGTTTGTTATTTGACAGTGAAGAGGATTTAAATGATGCTGTGAAAAAAGAAAAAAAGATTAGTGATGCAAAAAATAAATTTAAAAGTTCGAAATAAGTAGAGCCAGTGATTTAATGTCTTTTTGGCTTAATCTCATAACCTGTCCTTTCATTATTCCTTTCATTTCTCCCCCATAACTACCATTTTTATATCCATTTAGAGCAAGTTCAATTCTTTCTTTGCTCCAGCCTCTTATTATTTTTGATTTACTTAAGGCTTTTTCATTGCCATTAAAGCCGTGGCAAGAGGCACATACAGAAAAACCATTAGCAAAAAGAGTAGATGTTAATAAAAAAAAGATAAAAAAAGTTTTTTTCACTGTCTTCCTTATGTTTGGTAATAATTATTTTACCTTTTTTGTATTATTATTAACTTATATTATTATCTTAATTTCTATGCCAATATAAATATAAAGTTATATTTATACCTTGACTTATTATTTTCTTATTGGATATTTTAAATATAAAATATGATAAAATAAAAAAAATGAATCATGTATGGGTTTAAGAATAGGAAAAAGATGAAGAAAAAAAATAAAGCATTGGTTTTAATGAATATGGGTGGCCCTAGAAGCAAAGACGAATTAAAACTGTTTTTGAATAATATGTTTAGAGATAAAAATATTGTAAGTATGAAGAGTAATTTTTTACGATATTGTCTTGCAAAGATCATTGTTTTATCGCGTTTAAATAAAGCATGGGAAAACTATGTAAAAATTGGAGGAGCTTCTCCTCTTAATTCTATTACTACAAAACTTGTGGATAAATTAAATGTGAAACTTGAGAATTATGAAGTAAAACAAGTTATGCGTTATACCCCTCCTTTTGCACAAGAAGCCTGTGATTCTTTACAAGCATTAAATATAGAAGAAGTGGTTTTACTTCCTTTATATCCCCAATACTCAACAACAACTACGAAGTCTTCTTTAGAAGATTTTATGAATGTGAAAAATTTTAATTTTAAAACGAGAATTATTGAGCCTTTTTATAAAAATGATGTTTTTAATACAATTATAATTGAGGACATTAAAAAATCAGTATTA
>CAJXWI010000725.1 GCA_913062735.1 uncultured Arcobacter sp. | reverse complement strand
CTTAACTTTGATTATGGAATGCCGAATCTATTTAGTTTTAATTTTGCTATAGCGAAAGAAGAAACGGAAGTAGTGAATAATATACAGCAAGCAAGCAATAGTGATTTAATTGCACTAACAGCCAAAATAAATAGTCCTGGTTGGGATGACATATCCATCGAAGTCTCGGAATGGATTGGAGCAGCTGTAGCAACTGGAATTACTCTTGGATTTCTAGCTAAATTTGCTATACCACTTAAATATATGAGATCCGCGCATAAAATCAACAAATATCAAAAAGCAATTAGGACTACACTCCTTTTCTTGAATAAAAAGATGTTGTTTATTTATCAAAGTGTATCAAGACCATTCAATAAAACTGCTATAAAACTGGTAAAAGATAGTCCTGGAGTTTACCTGTTCTTCAATAAAATAAATGGCAAGGTTAAGTACATTGGCGAAACAACAAATTTACGCAAAAGATTAGGTGAACATTATAAAGGTGTAAAAAGTAATGGGAATCAGCAATTAAGCGACAATGGAAAGAAACTGGCCTTTATTACCATTCCCATTAGGGCAATAGGTAATGATAAAGGCGCAATCAGATGTGTCGAAGCCATGTTGATTCACTTATATGATTTTGGCAATCTATATAATACAAGAATAGAGTCCATAAACATGAAGGATTGCAAACAGTTTCTTTATTGAGCGTAGAAATAACAGCAGTATTGTCCTCTCTTATGTTGTACATATATCCAGTACTAGAGCAGCCACTAAAAAACAAAATACCCATCAGGAACAACAAAACAAACTTAAACCTACTAATTATTTTCATGCAATACCTTTTAAATTAATGCTAGTTTTCAATAGCAAATAGTTACGTTATATTAATACAAATGTATTCAATAAATACTGAGGTATATTTAGTCTTATTTGTAATATAAACTTATTATATAACAATTTTGTCACATTTGGAAAATTCATTTTTAACTAAAATATTCTCTTTCGCATGACGGTTACTATAAGAATAATTTCCTTTAAACCATGATACTAGTAATTCTTCTTTGTCGTTAAGCATAAATTAATTATACAGCGTATACAATATTTTTGTAATAAAAAAATTACAATAACAAGGGGAACTATGAAAATAATTACAAAATTATTATTCGCATTTATATTATGTTTTACATATTCAAGTGCAATAATGTATGAAGATGCGGAGTCGGGGTTAACTGACAAATGGAGTGTTATTGATAATATACCAGCTGGGGCTACTATTACTAATATTGTTGATACCAATAAAAATAGTAATGTAATACAGTTAACTGGAGATAGAGAATTTAATGCTTATTTACTTGGTGGTAAAAATACTAAAACTGGTTGGGCTAATAAAGAAGATACTATTTTAAAGTGGAGCATGAATTTTAATGAATGGTATACAATTATAGTTCATATGCAAACTAAAAAAGGCCAAAGGAGATTAAAATACACTGCAGTTGAAAGTGATGAGGGACTATCTTCCAATGGAAAAAGTATTCACCACGGGCTAGGGATAAGTTCAATGAACTGGACTTGGCAAACATTTGAAAGAGATTTAGATGCTGACTTGAAAGAGTACGAAAGTGACAATGAAATTATTACTGTCAATGGATTTAAAGTTAGAGGTAGTGGAAGAATTGATGATGTTGAATTAATTCCCCTGGGCTCTATCTTTTCGATTAAAGATGGTTGGCAAAACTTAGGAACAACAAACGAAATTACTGACCTAGAAATATTTAATGATACTTGTATAGAATATATTTGGTTATATGATATAACTGGTGCAGATCCTATTTGGAAATTACACTTAGCCAATAGTCAAACTCTATCTTATTCAGGAGCAACTATTGATAAAATTTATGCGGATCATGGTTTTTGGGTAAAAGCAAAAGGGTCTTGTGAGATTGGCTTAGAGTTTCCCAAAATCCCAACACCAACAGATAATACTTTAGATGGACCTCCCACGTTCACTCCTGAAATAATTGATAATTCTCCAATTATATTTAATGGGTTACTATATGAACAAATTATATCTCCAATTACGGGAAGAGTATGGCTAGATAGAAATCTTGGTGCAGC
>CAJXWI010000724.1 GCA_913062735.1 uncultured Arcobacter sp. | reverse complement strand
GTTTAATTAAATTTGCAAGTTTTCTAAGATCAGAAGTTTTACCCTCGCTGTTAAATAGAAAGTTTACTCTTACTCCTCTTACTCCATAATCATTCCATTTTTTCAATTCTTCAAAATTATGTGTATCTTCAATAACAACTATTGCTCTAAGTTCGGATGGTTTTGCCTTTAATGCTTCTAATATTAAACTATTATCAAAATTATAAACACTTGGCTGTATAATTACAGCTCTACTTATATCGTTAATATGTAATAAGTTAAAAAAAACTTCTAATGATGCATCATTAGGGGTATATGACCTATCTTTGGAATAAGGATATCTAGAAGATGGGCCAAATATATGAAAGTGAGAGTCGCAATTTCTATTTAGCTTTTTCATTATTGTCCTATATATGTCCTCTTCATTTAGTAAGAACATTAAATTATCTACATTACTTAATCAAATTATAAAAAATAAAAGATTAAGTAAATCTTAGAGCATTATTTATTAAAGTATTAAATATATCTTTAATTATCTAAACTTTTTTAGGATCACTGTTTAGTTTCTCAATATCAATATTATCAAATACACCTTCAGGAAGGAAATCTTCTCTAGGAGGACTAAATGTATCTATTAGTATTCCACCTGTTGGACAGGTTGCACCATGATCAGCATAAGGTGCCATGAAACAACTATCGCCAGCTTTTAGTATTTTTGTTACCCCATCAATATTAAAATGGAATTCACCTTCAACAATATAAGTTACTTGAGAATGTCTATGAGCATGATTATAACCAATAGCACCTTTTTCAAACCAAATTTTAACACCCATTATTTCATGGTTATAACCTAACATTTGGCGTTTTAAACCACCTCCAATATCTTCAATTTCAGTTTCATTTCCAAATGAAAAATTTTCACTTTTACTCATATTTTAGTCCTTAATTAATTGTTGATACCTTTAGTTATATTTAAATAATATATTTAATAATATGATGTAATTAGCATTATTCATAAAATTAATAAACATACATTTTGGTATGACCAATAATATGAAATCTAGAATTAAATAAAGCTTAATATAAAGACAACTGTCATTATTATTAGCTATATATAGGCAAATTAGTAGAAATTCTCTCAAATATACTTAATAATATGGTGTAATTAGCATTATTCACAAATTAATAAACATACATTTTGGTACGACCAACTACATCTAATCTAGTATTAAATAAAGCTTAATATAAAGACGACTGGAATAATTATACTAATATGCCTTATTATTGGCCAGGTGTAGGTAAACTAGTAGAAATTACCTCAAATATATTTACTAAAAGAATAAATGTTCTTGCCTACAAAATTCAAAAACGAATCATCAATTTACATTAATAAATTATTTAAAACTGAGATATCAAAATGGAAAGAGTTAAGACTAGAATTAATATTTATTCCACCATACTTACATGGTAGATATACATCAATTACTAAAGGAGAAATAATAGTAATCATTGATAGAATTACTATAAACCCTTTGGGTAAAGACTCTTTATTTGAAGAAACCATTTGAATTTTTTGTTATATTTTGAAAGAAGTTTTAAAAGTTACTTTTTTAAATAAAAAGTAACTTTTATAATATGAAGATGTTTTTATACGAAAGCTAATTTTTCTGCACGTGCTAATAACTCTTTTGCACCTTGTTCAATGAAAAGCTCTGCAAAGTCTTCTCCAATAGTGTTGTAATCATCAATTGCAGCAATCAATTCTTCTTTGATATATTCACTTCCATCAGGTAAACCAACAATTGCTTCTACATGAATTTTTTCATCTTTTATAATAGTAGCTTTCACTCCAATTGGAACTTGGCAACCACCTTCAAGTGTATGCACAAAACTTCTTTCAATAAAAGATTCTATATGCGCATTTTCATCATTTAAAACAGATACTAATTTTATAATTTCTGGTTCATCAAGTGTTTCTATAGCTAGAGTGGCTTGTCCCATAGAAGGAATCATATCTTTGGTATCAATAGGTGTAAAGTATTTTACTTCATCTTGTATTCCTAACTTTTGTACACCCGTTGCTGCTAAAATAATAGCATCATATTCCCCATTGTTTAG
>CAJXWI010000723.1 GCA_913062735.1 uncultured Arcobacter sp. | reverse complement strand
TTGCTGCGCATGTTTTTTGGTATCTTTCCCATCTTCTGAGCCAGTTTCCTGTTCAGCATTACTTTGCTCAGAGTTGGAGTCATCACTTGCTTTATCCGCAGTTGTTTTCTCTGATGATGAATTTGAGGCTTGTTGTTGGTTTTGTTCTGAGTGTGATTCGCCTTGATGCTCTGAAGAACCCGCGATGGTATGGTTTTTAGCCTCAGCTTGTTTACGAATGCTGGTGAAATCGATATCTTCGTTTTTCTGTCCAGGATTTTTGGCTTTTTCTTTTTCTGATGCAACGCCTTTCTCGGCTGCGGATTGACTCACTGCTGCAGGCGGAGTAATCATTTCACGCATATTATTTTCACGTCGCAAACCTTCGGTCGGTGGGTTAATCACCGTCGCGACAGGAGTAGTAGGATTATGCGGCGTGATATTCATGACTATTATTTATAACCTTATGCACGAACATCAATCAATGAACCAAGTGTTTCATCGGCGGTTTTAATGACTTCTGCAGATGCCTTACTTTGAAACTCAGCCACTTTCAAATTAACGATGGCTTCAGTTAACTCTACTGGTTGCTCAGGAGCGATAGCGACTTTAGTTTCTGCTGGTACTACTTCTTCGGTTTTAAATTGTTCTTCAGCACGACGAGAAGAGGTGGTTTGACTCGCAATGTCGGATGCCGCTTTGTTTGCGTCTTCAGTTGCTTTTTGAAAGCCTTGTACACCAGAATTAAATGCAGATTGAATTTCCATGAAATCACCTCAAAGTCATTATTATCCGTTTATTAAGTTATTAATTTCATTACTGGACATTTCATTTTTTATAACTTTTTCTTCTTTTAAAATTTGACTAAAAACAGATAAAAGTGTGCATATATTTTTTAAAGTATCATTTGGCTGTGTTGAATTGTAAGCACTTCTATCTATTGTAATCTTCTTGCCTTTTTTTTTAATTATTCCCTTTTTTTCCAGGGATATAACTTTTCTTCTGACACTTTCTTTTGGTATTTTAAGATCCTTTGATATTCTTATAAGGTTAATTTTCTCAATCTCTAATGTTTTATCCTTATAAAAATTATTAAAAGTAATATTTAAATTATTTCGCCTGTAAAAATCAAACTGCTTACTAATCAAATAAATTAAAATTGTGTAAGTATCTATATCTTTAAACACTTTATAAGCACCGATTGTCCATTCAGACATAAGTTTTAAAAAAAAAGGACTTAAAATATCAAAATGATTTTTGAAAATTTTATCGATTAGTTCATCATCTAGTTCGGAATTTACACTTGGTAGCTGCTTCATAATGTATCAAAACCCAATTTGAACAATTTTAAAACTTGAGTCAACCCATTTTGAACGGTTAAATTCTGTAAAATTTTTTTACTATATGATTTAATAATTTTATGAGTACTGAAAGCTTAAACAGAACATCTAATATTGAAATACCCGAAAAAAAATCGAGAGTAATTCGAATGTCCCCTCGTAAAGTAAATATAGATGTTCTAAAGAAACGAGTAATCACTGAAAAGAAAAAAGAGGCACTTCAGTCAAAAATAATAATACTTTCAGTCTGTCTATCTATCGGAATACTAGGTTATTTTGCAGGTTAATTAGCTAAGAGAATATCTAAATCCTTTTTAATATTTTTTGGAATTTTTATAGATTTTTTAAAGTTTGTTTTTGTTCTTAAAAACTTTTGCTCGCCAGGATAAAAGATTTTTTGTCCTTTTAAATTAGGTATTTTTTTTATTCTTTTAATATTTTTTTTTATCTCTTTTTTATAATCTTTAACAAATAGATTGTCTTTAAATGCTAAAAATAAGTGACCGATATTTTGTGGCCCAGAGAAATCATCAAATGGGTCTTTTACTTTGCCACCATGATTACTTCCAACAAATACTCCAGTTAAAATATCTACCATCCAAGCTAATCCAGATCCTCTAAATCCAGCTATTGGAAGTTGTACTCCAGCTAGAGCTTCTTTTGCATTTGTAGTTGGTTTACCAAATTTGTTTAAAGCAACGCCATATGGTATTTTTTTTCCTAACTTTTCTGCAATCCTAATTTTACCTCTATTAATCATAGACATTGGTGTATCCAGTATA
>CAJXWI010000722.1 GCA_913062735.1 uncultured Arcobacter sp. | reverse complement strand
GATGTTGCTGCCAAAGAAGAAGAAAATAGCCGTGTGTTGGCGGCTTTTTCAGCGACTAAATCGCTAATATCGGATGAGCAAGGTTATGATTTAGTGATCAGCTCGCCACTACAGCGTTGTCGTTTATTGGCTGAGCAGCTCAGTCGGCAAATGCAATGCCCTCATCAGGTCTTGGCCGACTTTCAAGAAATGTCTTTTGGACTATTAGATGGCGTACCTTTTGATCATTTAGCGGGCGTTAATGGGCCAGCTAAGCAAGCTGAAAAAAACTGGTCTTTACTGGAGGCTTTTTGGCAATCCCCTGCGGAGGTTTGTTTACCGGAGGCTGAAAGTCTACTAGATTTTCATTATCGAGTAACTCAAGCTTGGTCACAATTAGTTAACTTTTATAGTCAAGAGCAGCATAAGAGTGTTAAACGCATTTTACTGATCACTCATGGTGGTGTGATCCGCATGATACTTGCGCATATTTTGCAGCTTGATTGGCGAAAAGCAAGCTGGTATCAGCACTTACAGATAAGTTATGCGAGTTGCAGTAAAGTGACTATTGATAATCAAAGTGTATTACATACTAATGTCAATTATATTGGTTTACCGCTCTTAAAGTATTAATCTACATTAATGCTGATGATGGGGTATTAGATTGTTAATTGTTAGCATGGTATTGAATATAATGGTTTTTTTAATCACCTGAAATAACAGACTTTTTGTTTTTTGTTTATTTACAATTTTTTTTGCTGAATTAATTATTGATTGGTGCCCTTTATGAACTCCATCAAGATTTCCAATAATTAATACAGAATTCTTTGTATAATTTAATGATCTTCTATTTAAACTTTTAAAAACTCTCATTTTTTAATTAATTTTGAATTTGGAAAACAGTTTAAGAGTTTGATTAATGCAATTAAGGCCAAAAAAAAGTTTGGGGCCTTAGTAGAAGACATAAACTTTCCTTCTAATATAAAACATTCTGTAGATGTTATAAAATACATGTATAAAAACGTGGTTAGTGAAGATACTTTTAATAAAAGTTTTCCTAAATTAATGGGAAGTAGTAAGGAAATGATTTTAAAAAAATTTGACTTGCCTGATAAATATTTGATAATATCCCCCAGCAATTCTCATCAAAAAAGAAATATATTAAATTATCGTGCTTGGGATAATAATAAATGGATTTCTTTAATAAAAAACTTAGAAGATAAAATACAAATAGTAATTATTGGAAATAAAGGAGAAGAAGAGTTTTTTAATAAACTGAAACCTTATTCTTCTAAGGTTATCGATTTAGTAGGTAAAACTTCTTTAGTTGATTTAATTGGAGTAATTTCTTCTGCTAGAGCATTAGTTTCAACTGATACAGGAACTGCACATATTGCTTCTGCTGTTAATACAGAAGTTTTTGCACTAATTGGTCCAACTCCTGCTGATGTTACAGGCCCTTACCAAAGTCCTTATAATAAAGTACATATTATATCTTCAAATGCACCATGTAGTCCTTGTTATAAAACTACTGTTATGAAAGCATGTAAAGACAATATTTGTATGAAAAATATATCTGTAAAAATGTGTGAAGAAATAATTACAAAAGCTATATTATAGTAAAATGACATTTCTAAATAAAAAGGTAATAAATGAAAATCGCAATTGCAGGAACAGGATACGTAGGATTATCAAATGGAATCTTACTCTCTCAGCATAATGAAGTAATAGCTCTAGATATAATTCCAGAAAAAGTAGAACTTTTAAATAAAAAAATATCTCCTATAGATGATAAAGATATACAAGATTTTTTAGACAATAAAGATTTGAATTTTAAAGCAACACTGGATAAAAAAGAAGCCTATGAAAATGCTGATTTTGTAATAATCTCGACACCTACGGATTATGACGCAAGTACCAATTATTTTAATACAAAATCAATTGAATATGTAATTGCAGATGTCTTAGCAATAAACCCAAATACTACAATGGTAATAAAATCTACTATTCCAGTAGGATATACAAAAAAGATATCAGAACAATTTAATACGAATAATATTATCTTTTCCCCTGAGTTTTTAAGAGAAGGGCAGGCTCTAAGAGATAATTTATATCCTTCTAGAA
>CAJXWI010000721.1 GCA_913062735.1 uncultured Arcobacter sp. | reverse complement strand
TTTACCATGAACGACTTCTTCACCAATAAGTGATCTTTCTAACGTATCGTATAATAACTCTCTAAATGCCTCCGGTAGAAATTCAAGAAAATCATCACTCTCAGTATATGTTTTAGTGAAATTTTCATTATTATGAAAAAGCATCTTTGATAAAGAATGTAAATCGCCAACTTCAAATCGCCAAGCCCACATTAAACTGAAAGCCTTTCTAAACATATGAGGTCTTAATTTTTCGATTTTAGTATAGACTTTTTCATTATAAAAATTATTAAGCAGTGTATATAGAACTCTCTGGGTAAGTTCTGGGGATCCTTCATATGCATCTTTTCTTGTAGGTAACTTTAGTAATAGGGCATCGCCATCATAACCCTTTCGAAGGTGACTGGTTAAAGCAATAATTATTTTAAAGGCTAGTTTTAATTCGCGGATAACTGGTCGAGCTGTCCGATGTCCAGTTGATGTACCTGCAGTCTTTGTCAATCTCCCTAGTAATTCGGTATCGTCATCACCGTTAAATAGCGCCAACACATCTGAATATTTAGTATGATGAATTTCATGTTTTCGCTCACCGGTAAGGATAAGTACAATAATTATTGATGAACAATAAAGTGAACCAAGTTTCTGTAAAAAGTCTTCTATTTTAATCCCAGTTTCACTTTCAAACAGTCTAGTAAAGTGCGATTTACTATATTTAGCTTTCAGTTCAATATAAATATCAAGATTGCTTATAACTTCTTTCGATCTATTTAATTTATCTAGAGAAGTATTTATTATTGAGAACAAATCACGAGGAGGTATTGTGGGAGTACTCCCTTGTTTCACGCCAATGTTTTTTGCTTTTTCTTCATTTATTTCAATAATTTGAGCTTCTATATATACCTGTTTTTTCGGTTTATCAAGATTGTTAATTATTGCCTTATAATCATTTATAACTGATTGCTCTCCCATGAGAATAATTGAGTTTAAAGATTTGTCGTGACTTATTGCAATTCTTTCACGGTCTTTAATATCACCTTTATCATATCTTGTTTTTTCCATTTCACTAATTATCTTGGCCAAATCAGCAGCTTTTGAATTTTTCAAATTAAGCACGGAGGAGTTGTGATTTAGTTTTGATTGTTTATCGACTTTTTTAATCAGATCCTCAACTACTGTATACTCATTACCCTCGCCTGCAATAATTACTGTATTTGAACTATTATCAGCTATTACTGTGATTGGCCTTCTATATTGGGTTGATATTATTTTTGCCAATGCTTCTATCTGTGGAAATACATTTTTGATATTAACATTATGAAGTTTAACCCAATGAAGTTCTAAATTATTTGGTTTATCAATTTTTTTAATTATTTTTTTAATTTTTTCAATACTATCATGATAGTCAGTTAACATTACAAAACCCAGTTGATCATCAGCTACGACTTTTCCTGCTTTGGTAAAATATGGCTTTATTATTTTATTTATTTTTGATGGTTTAAAGTATTTTAGATTTATAACCTCGGTTTTTATCTCAAAATTATTCCCTTTTTTATCAAACTCTATATTTTCTCTTTGAGGATTATTATTTCTTGTAATCATAAAAAAACCTTTATCTTCATGATTTACAATCATATAACCTTTCGCTCTTAATATCATTTCATAAACTGACATTAAATTTTTAGTTGGAATTGGTTTTTGAGATACAAATGTAAAGTTTCCAGATATTTCACCATCACTAATAAAATTGTTACCTGTAATTTCACTGATTAACCTTGTAAGATGTGAAATAGGTGTATTTACAAAATTTAAATCCACTTTATCATTAGTTTTTGCATTTAACGAAAAAACCAACAGTATATATATTAAAAAAACTTTATTTAACAATTTCATATTTTAATTCCTCAATTTTATTATCTCTCAAAAGTGAGAGAGAAAATTTTACATTTTTGGTTACGTTCTGATAAGCAGTTATTGAATCAGCTATTGAGAGAAGCTTTTTACCATTTATCTTATTTATAATATCTTTTTGCCTTAGTCCATGCCTATATAAAAAAGAACCTTCTAGTAAAAACCCCAAAAAAATTGGTTTAAAACAAAATGGTGTATCATTAACGTTTTATAATCTT
>CAJXWI010000720.1 GCA_913062735.1 uncultured Arcobacter sp. | reverse complement strand
AAAGCCTTGCCAAAAGTATCTGGCTCTTTATTTAAGATATATAGAGATGTACGTTTCTCAAAAGATAAAACTCCCATTAAAACGAAGATTGGTTTAATGTTTTGGCAAGGAAATACTCATAGAATGCAATCTGCTTCATTTTATATGCAATATACTTCAAGTGAAGTTTTATTAGCAAGTGGCATCAGAACATTTAAAACAGATTTATTAAGAACATATAGGGAATATATTAAAATACCAAAAAATGCAAAAAACTTAGATTGTATATTAAAAGATTTATCATCCAAAGGAATAAAAATTTCCCCATCACATTATAAGCGCTACCCCATTGGATTTAACAAAGATGACGAATTCGCTTATCTTTCTTTGTACAATTGTCTCTTTGCTTACAAAACCCATAAACCAAATAAAACATTTTTATCTAATAAAATTATTAATTCTAACTATAAATTTTATGAAGAATGTTTGCCTTTGCATGAATGGTTATATGAACTAACCCTAGTGTCTTAAATTTCTTTTTCCTTGGGAATAAGGAATCTTTAGTTCTTTCAAAATGCTAAAATTTTTTTTATCTTTCATATAGGGCGCAATCATTTCAATATTTTGAGCCCTCGCAAATTCATTGGCAGTTTTTAGGAACTGTTTAGTGTAATGATTCATGTTTAAGCTCTTCATTAAACTCTCATCAATTCGTATAATATCTGGGTTAAACAAAAGTAGTCTTTCAAAAGACAAGGAAGAATGAATAAAATTATTTAAAGCAAATCTAATGCCCAACTCTTTTGCTTTTTGAATAAAATGCTTAATGAGTGAAAAGTCTTTTATCTTGTTCTCACCCAGTATTGTAAATACAATCTTATGACTGTATTGTTTATTCTCTTGAAGTAAAAGATAAACGTAGTCACGTATGTCTTCATCTTCTATATCACTTAACCATAAGTTAATATTTAAAGTCCGGTAAGAGCCTTCAATCATTTTAAAAGAGTATTCGAGAAGAAGCATTGATGCGTATTTTTTTTCATCTTCGTTTTGTATTATTTCTAAATAATTAAAAGGACTAATAATATTATTTTTACTGTCTTTTATATCAAAAAAACATTCATAATACTCTAGTTCTTGATTTAAATTATTAATAAGGGGAATACTATAAGGAATTAAAGAATAAGAGTTAAAACTTACCTTATTACTAAAAAATGCCCTCTTTTTACTCTCGTAGCTTTTTGACATATAACATGCATCGTTTGCATAATAAACATTTTGTCGTCTTTTTCTTAGTTCAATTAAACCTTGTTTTGCATCTTCAAATAGTTTATACTTACCAATAGCATAGGATAAATCTATGTTTAAATCATACTTTGAATCTCCAATTATTAAATAAGATTCATTAACTCTTTCGACAAATTCATCAAAAAAACCAAGTAATTTTTTTTTAAGTGTATTAAATAATCGTAAATTACATCGTAAGGCAAAAATACCCTCACCTAAAATATATATTTTGTTGAAGAGTTTTTGAGTATTTTGAAGTTCTAAGAGTTTATGTGAAAAAGAGATTTCTATATTATAAATTCTATCTTTAGGATAAAATTGTTTTATCATCTTAAAATCTTTGACAGAGACAAGTACCAATAAGGACAGATTCGTTTTTTTTATACTGTATTTAAGTTTATTTGCATGCTCATTATAATTGCCATTTTTTTTAATCATTACTCTACCCTAATTACTTAGTTTAGAATATCAATAAAACACTTAAAATAAAGTTAAAAGTTATTTACTTATTATTTAGCGTCTTATTAGTAATGATATTTTTTGTTTTCACTCCCATCTCAAGGAATTCTTCACTGCGTTTAATTAGGTTTCCATTTCCACTTGATAGTTTATTAGTGGCTGCTTCATAGGATTTTTGTGTTCTATTTAAATGCAAACCAATATCTTCAATATCAGCTACAAAAGAATAAAACTTATCGTATAACTGTCCCGCTTTTTTTGAAATAAGTAAGGCATTTTCATTTTGATGTTCATAACGCCAAATATTTTCAATTGTACGTAAACTAACATATAAACTAGAAGGAGAAACAAGCATGATATTATGTTCAAAAGCATTTTGAAATAAAG
>CAJXWI010000719.1 GCA_913062735.1 uncultured Arcobacter sp. | reverse complement strand
TTAAATGCAAAACGTGTCTATAATAAAGAAGAAGAACTAGATGGTCTAGAGTTTTTGAAAGAACTAAAAACAAAACTAAAAGAATTTAATATGGATAATTCTTTGTTAAAACGTGATTTAAATGCGGGTTTTTCTGGGGGTGAGAAAAAAAGAAATGAATTAATTCAAGTAATGATGTTAAGCCCAGATTTAATCCTACTTGATGAAATAGATTCAGGTTTGGATATTGATGCTATTAAAACAGTGGCCCAAGTTATTAATACAATGTTGGATGGAAAACGTTCACTTTTAATGATTACTCACTATGATAGATTATTACAATTAATTAAACCCGACTTTGTACATGTATTAAAAGATGGAAAAATTGCACAATCAGGAGATCATACCTTAGCCGAAGAGTTAGATGAAAAAGGGTTTGAAGGTTTAGGATTACATAATGACAAAAACAATTAAACAAAACAACGATTTCTTATATATTAAAGATTCAAGCATACAAAAAGTATTGGTAAAAAATATTAAAAATAAGACCTTAATTATTATAAATAATCTTAATAATACACAAGAATCAAATATAGAATTCATTTTAGAAAAAAACGCCCGTATTGATATACTTGAAGTATTTTTAAATAAAACGCAAGTACAAGGATCTGCAAAAAGAATCATGACCTTAGATAACAAAGCAAAACTTAATTATTGTAAGCTTCAAGTATTAGAAGAGGACAGTACTCTAAGCTGTACGTTTAACAGTGATTTAGAAAAAGAGTGTGAATTAAGTATGCATTTAATAGAAAAAGGTTCAAAAGATTCTATTAATACGATTAACAATGATTTAAAGAAAAAGAATATTAAACTGAATATAAATATACTTACTAAACTTCTTCATAAATCAAAAGTACAAAACCATATTAAAACCATTCATAATGCACAAAACACTTATTCATGTATTAACAACAAACATATTTTAGATAATGAAAGTTCATCATTATTTGCACCCCTTAGTATTGTTAATAAAAAAGCACTTTATGCAGGGGCTTATCAATACTCAAAAGCCATCTTATTAAGTGATGATTGTAATATCAAAGCCAATCCTCATTTGGAGATTTTAATTGATGAATTAAAAGCAGGACATGGCTCAAGTATTGGTTCTATTGATGAAAATGCTTTGTATTATTTACAAAGCCGTGGTATAAAAAAAGAGACAGCAAAACATATGATTTTGCAAGCTTTTGAAAATGATATTTATGATAATATTGATGCTAAAAATATTCAAGATTTTATTAAAGATTTTTCAAGGAAAGCTTATGTATAAAAATGATTTTCCATTTTTTTCAAACAGTGATTTTATCTATTTGGACAATGCAGCAACAACACAAAAACCACAAACAGTAATAAACGCAAGCAGTGATTATTATAGTAATTATTGCGCCAATACACACAGAAGTTCTTTTGGAGCAGCAAATATAGCTACTCAAAAGTTTGAGGATACACGAAAAGCATTAAAAGAATTTATAAATGCTAAAAATGACAGTGAAATTATTTTTACAAAAGGAGTTACTGAAAGCATTAATTTTATAGCCCAGTCCTATGCAAAAAAGTTTGATACTATTATCATTTCTTCTTTGGAGCATCATTCTAATATTGTTCCTTGGCATATGCAAAATAGGTCTTTAAAAAAAGGATTAAAAGTTGTAGCTTGTGATGGCAATTTAAATTTTGATTATTCACATTTTGAAGAATTATTAAAAAATCATAAAAATGAGAATAGCATTAAAAATTTTGCCGATTTACAAAATCTACTGCAGCAAATTCGCCAAGTTATTACTTCACATGAACCAATAAGTTTAATGAAAGCATATTTTTCAATTGTTGATAATATTCCTGATTTTTTGACAGCTGAATTTAAGTGGTCTCTTGGAAGAAAGTTTAAAAATGCTATGCGTTTATTAGAAAAGCGAGCTCCAATTTCTATACGTGTTAATCCTCTTAAGTCAGACATTTCGTCAACAACAACAACTATATAAGGCATAGGAAGTTTATGCTTGGTGTTATATCCGTCAATGTTTCTAACACCTTCTTTAGTCATTAATCTATATCTGCTTTCCATTTCTTTGACGACCCAACCCAATACTG
>CAJXWI010000718.1 GCA_913062735.1 uncultured Arcobacter sp. | reverse complement strand
AATCTTTCTTGTTCTTCTTTTTTTATTTTTTCAATACGTTCCTGTTCAATCTTTTTTAATTTATTGTGAATTGAAAAGATTACAATTAAGGCAACAATGATTAATATGGCAGGGCTTATTAATAAGAAATTAACTCCAAAAATATCATTTGGGAATTTTTCTTTAAATTCTAAATAATTAAAATATTCATAAGGAACATAAAAAATTGAAATTATAACTACCAGTACACGCTATATTATTTCTATTAATCATAAGTTTTAATGTATAAAAATTATGATTAATTTATAAAAATTGACTTATACTTTCTCATATGTATTCACAAATTGTTTACCAAGGAATATGAAGTGAACAATAAAAAGCAAAAATCCATAGCTACTTTAACAAAATATACAGTTTCTGTGTTCATCTTTTGGTCAATGCTTAATGGTTTGTCATTGTGGTTTAACATTGAAGATGAACAAATAAAAACCATTGATATCGTAAAAAATATAGCAAAATCAAATTTTAATAAAGACCAAGCATACAGAAAATGGGCTACATTACACGGTGGTTTTTATGTTTCTATTACAAAAGACACTCATCCTATTTTATATTTATCACGTATCAAAGATCGTGATATAACTACAACTGATGGTAAAAAACTCACACTAATAGATCCAGCAACAATGACCAGGGAGATATTGGAAGATTTTGAATATCTATACGGAATCAAAGGAAAGTTGGCTGGAATTATTACTCTTAATCCAAAAAATAGAGCAACGAAACTTGAAGAAAAAGCAATAAAACAATTTCAAAAAGGAGTAAGTGAAGTTACTCAAGTGGTTGGAGAAGGGGTGAGCGAATCTTTTAATTTGATTGGCCCTGTATTTATGGAAGAGGGGTGTAAAAAGTGTCATGGACATTTGGGCTTTGAAAATGGAGAGGTTAGGGGTAGTCTAGGCGTGTCTGTACCTCTTTTTCCTTTTAGGAATATAGAAAATGAACTCATCAAAGGAAGTATTCTTACTCATTTTATTATTTGGTTAGCTGGAGTACTCGCACTAATTGTGATTTATATAAAAATGAAAAAGAATTTAATTGAGAAAGTAAACTATGAAACTAAAATAAATAATTTTAATTTGGAATTACAAGAAACTGTAAATGAAAAAACTAAAAAGTTAAAAATTAAAAATAAAGAATTATATGAATTAGCTAATAAGGATTATCTGACACAAATAAATAATAGAAGAAGTTTTTTCCTTAAAAGTGAGGAGTTATTAAAAAAATCTATAAAATATGATAAGTCATTTGCGGTTGTGATGATCGATATAGATTTTTTCAAAAAAATAAATGATGTACATGGTCACGCAGTTGGAGATAAGGTTTTGCTAGAATTTTGTAATCTTGTCAACAAAATAATCACAAATGAAGATGTCTTTGGTAGACTTGGAGGGGAAGAATTTTGTGTCACTTTTTATGATAAATCAATGGATGAAGTCAAAAGTATATCAGAGACAATAAGAATAAAATGTGAAGATACAATACTTTCAATTGATAACAAAAAAATAAATTTCACCATCAGTCTAGGTATTAGTGATAAATCAAATTCTACAAATATTGACGAAATACTTAATTTTGCAGATGAATTAATGTATGAAGCAAAAGAAAGTGGAAGAAACAGAACAATGATAAGAGTAAACTAATTTATTTATTACAATATCATGTCAAATTAGAAAAGACAATATTTCAAAGATTAGTGTTTGTTTAAAAAATTAAACTTACAAAACGTTATATCATTTTGAACAAATACTTTTCCAATGGCGCCAAAATAGTAGTTCTTGACACCAGTTTTCATTTATATTTTATTTCATTTTGATATGTCAATTTTCACTTAACACCATTCTAGAGTATAAACCTGCTGTTGTGGTATAACCCACTTCACTAAATTTTAAAAATTTATCTTTATCATATATTAGTGTTGTGGGATATACTTGGATATTAAATTTTCGAGCATAAAATCCATCTTTGTCATTTACAACGTTAAAGTTAAGTTCATGTTTATCTAAATATTTTTGTATGTTTTCTTTACTTCCTGATTGTACTGCTATGGTTATTACTTCATAGTCTTTTGATACTTTTTCAACATTTGGTGATT
>CAJXWI010000717.1 GCA_913062735.1 uncultured Arcobacter sp. | reverse complement strand
ATTCCTTGGCCCATAAAAGGTGGCATCAAGTGAGCAGCATCTCCAGCAATGAATATTCTACCTTTTCTCCAACTTTTACTAATCGCAGATTTGAATGTGTATATAGTTTTTCTCTCGAGTTTAGCATCTTTTTTACTAAGCCATGGTTTAAGGAAATTCCATATGTACTTTTCAGACATAATGGTTTCTTCTTTTTCTTTGTTATTAATTACAAACTCCCACCTTCTTCTTCTGCCTACATTTCTGCAATATGTTGCAGGTCTTACTTTGTTAGAAAATTGAATTGTACGATCTGGAAGATTATTTTTCTTTTTCTTCAAAATTAAATCAACCACTGCCCATTTTTGAGTAAATCCTAAATTACTCATATTTGTTTTTATTTGATTTTTAATGGCTTCCCTTTTTACAGTATCAAAAAATAAGTAAGCCCATATAACAAAAAAGAACGCCCTAAAAAAAGGCATCATATTTTTATTTGTGTTTTCTTTTATAACTTTCCAGTTCTTATAAAACCAGTAAGCTTCATATATTCCAAATGTAAGTATTGACATAATAATTAATTTACTAGTTTTAGGAGTAAAATATAAAGTTTTGTTTTGTTTAATTTTATTATCGGGTTCTATGTTAACTTCCAAAGAGTAATCCTTATTATAAATTATAATTATCATATCAAAAATACGTCACAGTTTTAGTCACAAATGTTGGAAATTAAAATATTTTTTATTTTGTAGAGACCTTGTTCAAAATCAAGGCGAAAATACCATTGCCAGCACCAAAGTATTACAAGTTCGTATCTATTGTGATTTTCTTATTATATGAGGTGCGTATTTCATTCTGTGTTTTACAGCTCGTGAAAGCTAAGGAAGGACTTACGCTCGACGTTTTACTTAGAAAGTGGAGATTCATCCTCAAGGTTGCCTTCTTTAAAACATTTTAAACTATGTACAATACCTTCAAGAATTAATATTGCTGATAATCCGGCAACTGCAGTAGAAGCTATTAAAGAAAAAAGAAAAATTCCTACTTCCGTTGAATGAAGGAAATATAATATGGAAGTAGTATCAGCATAAGGGGAGGAAAACCATCCCAAAAGATACTTATCAAGAATATATAAATAGATAATTAAAAAGAATAATAGATTTTTCTTTGGAAAAAGTGTTTTTTTACTATATATAGATTCACTGAAATTTACATTATCTTTCTCAACAAAAAATAGGCTAACCCAATATACATTTAAAAAAGTATATAGGAAAGAGATAAATGAAAGAGGGATAGCAATAATTGAAAATGATATTTGAAGTTTTGTAAAGTTATATAGTTCAATATTTTCAGATGACTTTGCTATTTTTTCAATATTTGGAAAAATATTACTAAAGTAATTTGAAATATATAAGAGTATTTCATTATTTATTATATTAACTTCAGAAAAAAACATCAAAGGGATTAAGCACCACACTAGATGAATCATTAGCATAGCATTATCTACAAAGTTATTATTTTGGTTTTTATTATCACTTATCATTTGTTATGATATCCAAATTAAAATATTACACTCTCATATTATTCTGTGTTTTAGAGCTCGTGAAAGCTAGCGCATTCGTTTTTTCTTTTTCTTAATTGTCAGAAAAAGAAACAAAAAGAAGCAACTGCCACGTTGTTGAAAGCAAAGCTACCTTCCCTTATTGTTTTCTTCTTTCTGCCCTGCAAAACTCGTTAAAATATGCTAAAGAGCATATTTCTTAACACTCAGACAGTTTCGGGCTGTTTCGAAAGAAGAAAACAAACACTCTGTTTCAACAAAGGCAGGACTAACGCTCCACGTTTTACTTAGTAAAGTCAAGTTTTAGCCTCTTCAAAAGTTTATTTTGTTTCTGATTCCAATTTATAGTAACTCTTAGTAATTAAATCAATCTTAGAAAGAAATATTTTATTAAATTTTAACTTATCATTTTTTATTTTCATAAATTTAGAATCAATCAAAACTTCTAAACTACTAACTCTTTTATCAGATAAATTCTCACTTTTCTTTATCTGATTTTTTAGTTCAGAATATTTCTTATTTTTTAAGTATGCATTTAAATATTGAATATCCACACATAAACTATTGTCGTCCTTAGTAAGACTCAAAATCTCTT
>CAJXWI010000716.1 GCA_913062735.1 uncultured Arcobacter sp. | reverse complement strand
ACAGAAGATTGAATTATTCTTGAAATGAATAACTTTGCTTTTAAACCTTTTACTATATTTCTATCTAGGATTAAATTTTGCTAATAAAAACAAAGTTACTTGTTGTCTCATTATTAAGTTTACTGTTCCTCTGCGGTATCATTACAACCATTGCGGTTAAAGATGCTACTGATTCCCTAATAACAGCAGAAATGAATAAATTAACAGCCTTAAAATCTTCAAAAAAAGGTGAAGTTGTGAATTATTTTAATTCATTAAAAGGCTTATTAGTGTCATTGGCCAATCATAAAGGAACGCAAGAGTCATTTCTTGCTTTTGAAAATGGATTTTATAAACTTCAAAGTGAATTACAGCTTAATATTTCAAAAATTAAAATAGAATTGAAAAGAGATTTTGAGTCAAATTTTTTAAATGATGTTAACTACAATGTTCCAAATTCCACAAAAAAAAGGAATATTAGTGATTATATACCAAAAAATGAAAACGCTTTAGTTGCTCAATATATATTTATAACAGATAATTCTTCACCTCTTGGTGAAAAAAACAATATGACTTACAATAATAAATATACATCAAGTTACATGAGTGCACATAAAAAGTACCACAAATCTTATGATGAATTCTTAACAAGTTTTGACTTATATGACATTTTTATGGTGGATTTAAAAGGAAACCTAATCTACACTGATTTTAAAGAGAAAGATTTTGCAACTAATCTTAAAGATGGTGTTTATTCAAATACAGGGATTGCAAGAGTCTATAAAAAAGCCTTAAATATCAAAGTAGGAGAATTGGCCTTTGCTGACTTTTCACCATACGAACCCAGTTATAACAGCGCTGCATCTTTTATCGCGACACCCATCTACATCAACGATATTAAAAAAGGTGTGTTAATCTTTCAAATGCCAGTAGATAGGATTAATTCTATTATGAGTTTAGATGGGAAATATCAAGAAGCAGGATTAGGCGAAAGTGGTGAAACCTATTTAATTGGTCAAGATTACAAAATGCGAAATAACTCGAGATTCACAAAAGATATCAAAAATAAAGTTGTACAAGAATTAGGCTCTACTATTGGAGTATGGGAAGTTAAAACCAAATCAACCAAAGCCGTTATATCTGCAAACAAAAACAAAGGGAGCTGGATTATTGATGATTATCGAGGAATAAGTGTCTTAAGTGTTTATGATACAGTTAGCTTATATGATCAAGTTACTTGGGTAATTATTGCAGAAATTGACGAAGATGAAGCCTTGCAGCCAGCCATTGATTTACGTAATGATGTTATTATTTCTTCCTTTGTCGTTTTGATTGTTATTTTATTTATTTTTATATTTTTTATTAATAACGTAGTGATAAAACCCTTAAGTTTTTTCCAAGAGGGATTGGTAGAGTTTTTTAAATATTTAAATAAAGAGAGTGATGAAATTCCTCATTTAGACGATAAGTCTCCAAGTGAAATTGGGGAAATGGCTAAGGTTATAAATAAAAATATTCTAATAACTAAAAATAATTTAGAAGAAGATAAAAAAATTATTGATGAAGTGGTGAAAGTACTTGGAGAATTTGAACAAGGAGATTTATCACAAAGAGTAACATTAACAACAAATAATCCTGCTCTTTCACAACTAACATCACTGTTAAATCAAATGGGTCAAAAAATAGAAAATAATATTAACAATGTTTTAGCTGTGCTAGAAGAATATTCAAACTACAATTATCTAAGAAAAGTTGATACTTCTGGTATTAAAGACCATTTATTAAAACTAGCAAATGGGATAAATTATTTAGATTCTGCTATTACTCAAATGTTGGTAGAAAATAAAGAAACCGGTTTATTACTTAAAAATAAATCTGATGGTTTATTAGATAGTGTAGAATCACTAAATACATCTTCAAATGAATCCGCAGCATCTTTAGAAGAAACAGCAGCAGCATTAGAAGAAATTACAAGCACAATAGTAAGTAATTCAAGTAAAATTTCCGAAATGAATCATTTTGCAAATGAAGTTATTCTGTCTGCAAGTCTGGGTGAAGAAGAAACAAATAAAACAATGCGTGCTATGGATGATATAAATAAACAAGTCGCTGCTATTAATGAATCAATTGTTGTGATTGATCAAATTGTATTTCAAA
>CAJXWI010000715.1 GCA_913062735.1 uncultured Arcobacter sp. | reverse complement strand
ATGAATATTTAAATACCTCCATTCTTAATTTTGTTTGGTTTCAAGACCCAATGCCCTGCTTAGAAGATAATAGTATTTTAGATACTAGAAAAAACGATTTCGTTTTTCATTTGGTTCCTGATTTTAAAAGATTATTAGAGAAGAAAAACATACACTCTCAATATCAACCATTTTGTATTGATACCAGTATTCATAAAATAAGAAAGAAAATTAATAGAGAAGATAAAATAGTATTTATTGGCTCATCTTACAAAGAACGAATATCTAAAATTAATGAGCAAGAAATGCATTCACTTAAAAAACTAATCTCCATATTTGAAATTAAAGGAATAATTACAGACGAAGAGATAGACTTTATATCCACTCATCATAAAATACCTGTTACGAAAATAAATTTTTTTATTGGGTATATAATAAGAGATATTCTAATATTGCAATTATGCCAATTAAATATACCCTATAAAATTGAAATCTATGGATATGGATGGGAAGAATATGATGAGCTTGAACCTTACTATAACGGACCAGTAACTCCAGGGAAAGATATTTCTAAAATTTACAATAGTGCACGATATGTTTTTGTTCCCGCACAAAATGTACTACAGCAAAGAACACTAGAAGGGGCAGCAAATGGAGCAATCCCCATTGCCTATGATAACAGAAGTTCAATTGAGGAAGCTAACAAAATTGATTATACCGAGTCAGTTATTTATTTTCATAAAACTGACGAGCTTGAAAATGTTCTTCATAAAGATGTAGTTGTAGAAAAAGATTTAAAACATTTACTGAAAAAAAATAAATATAAGTCATTTATTAAAAAAATGCACAAAATCATTAAAAGTCATACTTTAAAAGATCAAAGGAATTAAGTGTATGAGAACCAATAAAGTACTGGCTTTATTTATGCCTTCTGAAACACCATTTTACCTTGGATTATTCAATGCCATGAAAAAATCTTTCGAGACTAATGGTTTTTCTGTTGTAGGAGCTTGTCAATTGCTTGAAGATAAAGAACTAAAAAATTTTATTAATCAATATAATCCAAGTTTTTTTTTTGAAATGAATCGTTGCAAAGCTGAAATAAATCACTTTCCAGAAAATATTTTGCATATTTGTTGGATTGTGGATTTATGGGGGAGAAAACTCTCAGATATTAAAGGAAGTGAAATTATTTATTTTTTTAGTACAGAATGGTTAAAAGATTTTAATCCAGATTATCATTGTAAAATAGATTGGCTCCCACCTGCCTCTGATCCAGATACCTATTTCCCAATTAAAAACAGTGAAAAACTGTATAACTCAGTTTTTGTAGGACATATATCTAATCCGTGGGAGGAAAGGCTTTTAAAAAGAATTATTTATAAAAAAAACAATACCGAAATTTTATTTTCAGATATATTAGATAATTTTGAGTATCCCTGGGCAATGCAAGATGATATTGTTAATAACGATTGTTACATAAAAGAAGTCACCACATGGATTAAGAAAAGATTTTCAGTTAATGTAGATATTAATGATTCTGTACTTAGGTATGATATAGGTTGTCGGATTATTAGAAAGGGAAGAAGGGAAGTGTTCTTAGATTGGTTATTGTCAAATACCCAAATTCAACCACTGGCAATTTTTGGTAGTGAGAATTGGACAAAATGGGCTAAGTATAAATCATATTATAAAAATGAACTGAAAACTCCAAATGAAATGAATAAAGTCTTTAATGAATCAAATACTGTCATTCATGAAGGAGTTGGGTTTCATTTTAGGCTTTTTGATGCGATGTTATCAGGTATTCCAATATTACTTCGAAAGTCTAAACAAGACAGTTTAGAAGGTGGCTTAAATACTTATTTTGAAGAAAATATTGATTATATTTCATATGATCTATCCAAAACAAATAATTCATATACAAATACAATAAGCAAGGAAACGTTAAAAGAGATTTCTGAAAATGGACGAAAAAAAGCTTTAAAGTATCATACCTGGGATACCAGACTATTAAAAGTGGCTAAGGATATAAATGAATTCTATCAATAAAGATTTTTTTTCACAAAGTGTTCATAAATACATTGTGTATTCTGATATAGACAATACACTAAAAAAGTACGAAAAAAGAATACTCAGAGAACTTGAATTAAGGAAACT
>CAJXWI010000714.1 GCA_913062735.1 uncultured Arcobacter sp. | reverse complement strand
CCTGCTGTACTTTTTATATCAACAGGCTTGTTTTTAATACGTACAAATTCACTCTTTGAATATGTATTATTTAGAACTTCATTGACATCAATATCTTCTTTTAAAGTAGCATAAACACTTACCATCATTCCTCTTGTAGCATTTATTAAATGAGGAACAAAATTTATTTGTAAATCTTTATTACACAAGAGTCTTACTTTTTCTTCAATTTCAGGCATATGTCTGTGATTAAAAGGATTGTAAGCAAAAATATTCTCATTTACATTACAGAAATGTGTGCTTTCGCTTAATTTTTTTCCAGCTCCAGAAACTCCTGATTTTGCATCAATAAAAATAGGTGCATTTTCATCTATATAAGGAATAAAAGGTAAGAGTGCTAATAAAGAAGCCGTTGGATAACAGCCTGGATTGGCAACTAAAGAAGAGTTTTTGATCTCTTCTTTATAGTACTCAGGTAAACCATAAACAGAAGAATCAATATTATCTTTATCTTCATGAGGACAATAGTGTTTTTCATAAGTATCAAGCTCTAATCTATAATCAGCTGATAAATCAACCACTTTTACACCCAGTGCTAATAATTCTTTTGCAAAACCCATTGATGTTTTATGAGGAAGAGCTAAAAAAGCTAAAGAGGCTTTTTTTGCGACTTCTTTTGCATCGGCTTTTTCAACTTGCGTTGAAAGTACGTCTTGCAGTGAAGGATGAAGTTCATCAATTCTCTCTTTTCCAGAAGAATTTGCAATATAACTTATATTAAAAGAAGGATGTGTTAATAAAATCTTTACCAGTTCAAGTCCTGTATATCCACTTGCCCCAATAATAGCTACATTAATCATCTAAATTAATCTCTTTATAACTTACACCTAAGATTTCAAAGTTTTTAATACCACCTGGTAATTTAGCAATAATCTCATCACCTTCTTCTTTTCCAAGAAGCTGTTTTGCTAGAGGTGAGTTAAATGAGATAAGTCCTTTTTCTGCATTACTCTCAACTCCTCCTACAATAGTATAAGTAAACTCTTCATCAGTATCTGTATTCACAATTTCAACGCGTGAACCAAAACTTACTTTATCATGAGGTAAAGATGTAGGGTCAATAATAATCGCTTTTGAAATAATAGCACCCAATTCTGCAATTTGAATATCTATTAATCCAAGTTTATCTTTTGCTGCATGATATTCAGCATTTTCTTTTAAGTCACCTAGTTGTCTTGCTTCTTCAAGAGCAATAACTGTTTCTGGTCTTTCTTTTTTTTTGTAAAATTCTAATTCACCTGTAATTTTGTTGTAGCCAACAATTGTCATTGGTTCTTTATCCATGTAAACTCCATAATATATAATTCTTATTTTATTGTATTTTTGTATATTCTTTGCTTTGTATTTGCTATAATAGCAAAAAATATATAAAAGAGTAAATATGGAAAGATTTGATAGAACCCTAAAATTATTTGGAAATGAGAATTTCAATAAATTTAAAGACACAAAATTAATATTATTAGGTGTTGGAGGCGTAGGTTCTTTTGCTTTAGATGCTTTAATTCGTACAGGTTTTGAGAAAATCACTATTGTTGACTTTGACACCTATGAAGAATCAAATAGAAACAGGCAACTAGGAAGTGATGACAATATAGAAAGAATAAAAGTTGAAGTATTACAAGAAAAATATCCAAGTGTTGATATTATAAATATACAAATAACAGAAGATTGGGTTGATACCTTTGATTTTTCTTCTTACGATTATATTTTAGATGCTATTGATGATGTTAAACCAAAAGTAAGACTCATTCAAAAATACTATAAAAAACTAATTACTACAGCAGGAAGTGCAAAAAGAATTGATCCGTCAAAGATTGAAGTAATTTCAATTTGGAAAACATTCAATGATCCATTTATTAGAAAAATCAGATCTGAATTAAAAAGAAGAGGTTTTAATAAAAAATTTAATGTTATTTTTTCTTCAGAAGGTCCTATGTGTATTGAAAAAGGTAGTTTTATGGCTGTAACTGCATCTTTTGGTTTAATGATGTCTTCTCTTGTTGTTCAAAAAGTATTAAAAAAATAATATTACACAATAATATTATGTTATAGTGTAAGTATATAAATTCATTAAGATAGTAAAAAAAAATAATTAACTTG
>CAJXWI010000713.1 GCA_913062735.1 uncultured Arcobacter sp. | reverse complement strand
AAATTAGAAGAGCAAGTAAACTTGGACAAAAAATTCCTTATGGAGTTGCTTTAGATAATAATGGAAATGTAACAACTGATGCAAATAAAGCTTTAAAAGGCACACAGCTTCCGATAGCTACCTTTAAAGGATCAGGACTTGCTTGGATGGTAGATATCTTAAGTGGAGTTTTAACAGGCTCAAGCCATAGCGGTAAAACAAAAGATCCTTTTGATGATTTTTCAGGTCCTCAAAATATGGGCCATTTATTTATTACTATAAATCCTAAAATTTTTTCTGGAAATAATTTTCTTAAAGAGATGAAAAAAAATATTTCTAGGATAAAAAAACTGCCAAAAGCAAAAGGTTTTAAATCAATTCTTTACCCTGGAGAGAGAAAGAATAATACTTATAGAAAGAATTTGAATAAAGATATATCTATACCACCAAAAATATTAAAAGAATTAAACGATCTACATGATAAGTAAAAAAGAAATAATTTGCCCAGAAAATCTAATTCGATTAGCAAAGTCTAAAGGACCTGTTAAAGCAGTAATAGTTAATGCAGTAAAACTCACAGCAATAGAGTCTGCTAAGCAAGCAGTAGATGCTAATTTAATTACACCTATATTTATCGGTGATAAATCTATAATTGAAAAAAATGCTAAAGAAATAAGTTGGGATATTTCAAAGTTTGAATTAATCGATGAACCAGTAGAGAACAATACTGCTCCAATTGCTGCAAAACTTGCAAGTGAAGGTAAAGTAAAAATAATTATAAAAGGTCATATTCATACTGATGTACTTATGAAGGCAGTCCTTAAAAGAGATTTAAACTTAATTGGGAAGAAAAGACTTAGTCATATCTGGCATATGACATTAGAAAAAAATGATAAACCTTTGATAATTACTGATGGAGCATTGAATGTTTTGCCTAAGCTAGAAACAAAAATGCATATACTTAAAAATTCAATTGATTTTGCTAATAGAATAAATATTGCTAAACCAAAAGTTTCTGTCTTATCTGCTACTGAAGAAATCTTAGAAAGTGTGCCAAGCTCTCTTGAAGCAAATGAATTAACTAAACGGGCTAAAGAAGAAGGTTTAAATGCTGATGTGTTTGGTCCGATGGCATTTGACAATTCAATTTCTGAAAAAGCAGCGCAAATAAAAGGAATAAAGAATATAGTTGCAGGCAAAGCCGATATTCTTCTTGTTCCCAACGTTGAAGCAGGAAATGCTTTGGTTAAAATGATGATTTATTTCATGGGTGCATGCGCAGCCGGTGTTGTTGTGGGTGGTAAAGTTCCAGTTGTGATAACTAGTCGAGCCGATGATGTTCAAGCTAGATTAGCTTCTATGGCTGCAGCTGTAGTTGCTCTTTAATGAAGAAGCTTTTAACAATCATATTTTTAAGTTTACTTTTATACATTACAAATTTTTCGTTGCTATTAGCTCACCATGCCAATGAAAAATATTGTTTTGATTGTATGCACAAATACAAAATAGGTGATAAAAAAAATGATACTTTCAATTTAGAAACAGAATTACAAACTAACGATTTATCTAAAAGAGTTGAAGAGCAACTTAAAGATAAGAAAACAGGTCTCGTAAGTTATATTTTATTTCAAAACAATAAAATATTAGTCGATCAAAATAGGAAAAGTAAATACAGAGGGCCTTATCCTTCACACTCTGTTGGTAAAAGTTTAGTAAGTCTTGTTACCGGTTATGCTTTGTGTGAAGGTTATATAAATCATACAGTTTTTAATAGAATAGATTACCCAACTGTTGCTGATACTTTGTATGAAAATCAAAAATTAATAAATTTGCTTAACATGCAAGCAGGTGATGACGAAATAATTGGTGATAGAATTGGTATTTGGGATAGTAAAATAACAAAAAATAAACAAAGTGTTAATACTATACCCATCAAGACCGCTATGAAAAGATACTTTAAAGGTGTTGATGGTTTAGAACCTGGTACTTATTATAACTATAGTGCCATGACAACCAATGTTATTATGAACTATGTTATTTACAAAACTGGTGATGACTGGAACAAGTTATTACATAAGATATTCTTAGAAGACGCTAAAGTTGCTAAAAGAGTTTATTTTCATAAGACTTTAAATGCTGATAAAGGTAACAGAAAATCTGG
>CAJXWI010000712.1 GCA_913062735.1 uncultured Arcobacter sp. | reverse complement strand
TATTCAAAAAGTGAAAAAAATGTACAAGAGCAGCTAATTTTACAATCGGATTTTTTATTTTCTATTATTACAAAACTTTATGAAGAGTACAAAAATAAAGAGAGTAAAGAGGTATTACAAAAAAGAATTACAAAAATAATTGAATCTTCCATATATGGAAAATCAGGTTATTTTTGGATTAATGATTTTAATCATACGATATTAATGCACCCCATTAAAAAAGAATTAAATAATAAAAAATTCAAAAACAACAAAAATTTTGTTTTCTTGGATTTAGCTATTAATGCATTACATAAATCATCTAGTAAAAAAGAGTTTATTCAATATTCTTTTTACAATCCAGTAAGTAAAACAGAAGCTTTAAAATCATCTTTAGTCAGGGTTTTTAAACCATACAATTGGATTATTGGAACAGGTGCTTATATTGATAATGTAAGTGATAAGCTAAAAGATAATGTTTTGAAAAAAGTATCCTTGCTAAAATATGGAAAAGACGGTTATTTTTGGATAAAAGACACAAGTGGAATAATGTTAATGCATCCTTATAAAAAAGACTTAATTGGAAAAAACCTACTTAATAAAAAAGACTCAAATTCAAAGTATTATTTCAAGGAAATGATTGAAAAGAGTCTTATAAGTGAAAAAGGCGCGTTTGTTAAATATTCATGGCAAAATAAAGATAAAACGAAAAACAGAGAAAAATTTTCTTATGTCAAAAACTTTAAAGCGTGGAACTGGGTGATTGGAACAGGTGCTTATGTAGATAATATAGAAAAAAGAGTTTTGCTTTTGAAAAAAAACACTGAAGTTGAAATCAATCAAATTATATGGGAAATATTGTTACTTGCAATTCTGGTAAGTATTGTAATTTCCTTGTTAATTATTTATATTTCGAATATTACAATTATTAGACCTATTGAAGAGTTTCAAAAAGGTTTATTAAATTTCTTTTCTTATTTAAATAAAGAAACAAATGAAATAAAAGTTATCAATATTGATTCAAAAGATGAAATAGGAGTTATGGCAGAAAAAGTTAATTTTAATATAATCAAAAGCAAAAAATTAATTGATGAAGAGATTGAGTTAGTATCAAAAACAATAGTACTACTTAAAGAATTAGAACTTGGAAACTTATCTCAAAGAATAAATATAACAATATCTAATCCTGCACTGAATGAACTTACATTGTTATTGAATAAAATGGCAGATAATTTTGAAATCAATATCAACAATGTATTAGAGGTATTAAATGAATATACAAATTACAATTATCTTAATAAAGTTGATACAAAAAATAGCAAAGATCATTTATTAAAACTAGGAGAAAATCTTAACACTTTGGGAGATTCTATTACACAAATGTTAATTGATAATAAAAGAGTAGGAATAACACTGGAGTCATCCTCATCGGATCTATTAAATAATGTTCATATCTTAAATCAACGTTCAAATGAAGCTGCTTGTTCACTGGAAGAAACAGCTGCTTCTTTAGAAGAAATCACAAGTACTATCGCAAATAACAATAATTCAATTTCTTTAATGTCAAGCTATGCTAGTTCTTTAACTAAAGCTACTAAAGATGGTCAAGAATTAGCAAATAAAACCATGCTTTCAATGGATAAAATAAATGAAGAAGTAAGCTCAATTAATGTAGCAATTACAGTTATAGATCAAATTGCATTTCAAACAAATATTTTATCACTGAATGCAGCGGTAGAAGCAGCAACTGCTGGTGAAGCAGGAAAAGGTTTTGCAGTAGTTGCTCAAGAAGTAAGAAATTTAGCAAACCGATCAGCCCAAGCTGCAAAAGAAATAAAAGACTTAGTTAATAATGCAAATATTAAAGCATCCCAAGGAAAAGAAATATCAAAAAGTATGATTATTGGATATAAAGAACTTAATGATACTATTAAAAAAACACTCACCCATATTGATGATGTATCAAATTCCTCTAAAGAACAACAGTCTGGTATTGAACAAATTAATATAGCAGTATCGCAACAAGAACAACAAACACAAGATATCGCATATGCTGCAAATCAAACCTTTGATATTGCGACAAACACCTCAAATATTTCTAAAAAAATTGTTCAAATAACAAATGAAAAAGAATTTAGAGGAAAAAATGATATTGTAAATAGAAGAAA
>CAJXWI010000711.1 GCA_913062735.1 uncultured Arcobacter sp. | reverse complement strand
AGTATTGCTTTTAAAAATAGCTTTGAATACGAGTGCTTGATTTTTTCGATATTTTGCTTTTGCAAGGACTAGTGAAGAAGTATCTTTTTCTACATAAGTAAGGTAAAGATAAGAATCTTTTTTAAAAAAAGGAGATTTTTTCAAATCCAATAAACCTCCTTGCCCCTTAACGTGAATATCTAAGTTATGAAGAATGTTTTTTTGTTCTTTTGTTTCTAAATCATAAAAAATTATTTTTCCATTTTTTTGATTAATTAATATTTGTTTGGGAGTTAGAAAAACAAAAGCCCACGGCTGGTTTAAAGAGCTAATAATCTTTTCAAGAGAATATTGCGTATTTTTTACGGCCATAGTGTTTGTGCTAAATAATAATGCTATAAGTATTAAAAATATATTTTTCATAATAAAAGCCTTTGCTACAGTTTATTACAAAATGTTTTAATTTAAAACTAATTAAAAAAACACTCTTCTTTCTTTAAGAATATTTGTTAAAGTAAGGTATGAATGAAAGGATATATTATGAAATATCTTTCTAATATAACATTGGCATTTGTTTTTGTACTTGCCTTGATGTTGCCCGTAATTGTAGTCATATTTAATACCTATGGTTTCTTAGTTGCTTTGTTTTTTGTGATACTTCCTTTGTTTTGGTTTGTACTTGATTCAGATATAAACCATTATGAAGTGGACAAATATTTATTATAAAAGCTAAGTTTAAAAGAAATTTTCTTATAAGAAGGAATTCTTTTGTTTTTTTTATGGTGGTATTTTAAAATAAATACTAATACTTAAGACTATGCCAAGTATTTATTTTTCTTTATTTTTTTCAAAACAAACATATGAACTTTTTGATATAATGCAGAAAATACATACAAGGATAGAATATGAAAGACTGCATTTTTGTGGGTGTTGCTGGTGGAAGTGGCTCTGGAAAGACTACTGTTGCCCACAATTTAGTAAAAGCATTTAGAGGTGGAGATGCGGCTTTAGTAGAGCAGGATGCATATTATCAAGAACTTAAAAATACAACAATAGAAGAAAGAGCAAAGGTTAATTTTGATCATCCTGATTCTATTGAGTTTTCTTTATTAGTGAAACATTTAAAAGCCTTAAAAAAAGGCAAGTCTATAAAAAGACCTATTTATGACTTTACGACACATTTAAGAAAAGAAGAAAGTGTTACGATTTCTCCTAAAAAAATCATTATTATTGAGGGAATTTTGATTTTATCAATTCCTGAAGTAAGAGAACTTTTAGATGTGAAGATATTTGTTGATACCGATGCGGATGAGATGCTTTTAAGAAGAATTGAACGTGATATCAATGAGAGAGATAGAACCTTTGAATGTGTTAGAAATCAGTACTTAACTACGGTTAAACCGATGTATTTAGAATTTTGTGAACCTTCTAAACGTTATGCAGATATTATTATTCCACGAGGTGGTGAGAATAAAATAGCTGTTAATATGATTATTGCTAAATTAAAACGTTATATAAAAAAAGGGACCCTAAACAAATAGTTAAATAAATAAATCTTTTAAAGATTTATTTATTCACTAACCAGCTGTTTTTTACAGCTTCGTTTACT
This sequence comes from uncultured Arcobacter sp., assembly GCA_913062735.1. The sequence continues at coordinate 561 of CAJXWI010000711.1, read as the reverse complement.
TCATCTTGAACATAATCCCACAATTTAGGTGAACTTTCTTTTAAATAAAGATTTCTTTTTAATACTTGACTTTTTGAAATACTGTGTTTAACCCACGAGCCTCCATCATTTCTCATATTAATAAATAAAGGCAAGATTCTATCAATAGCTTTTGCAAAACACGCATCCTTGCTAATGCAGTCTTCAAATTCGAACCATAAATCTTTAAATTCTTTTGCTTGATGAATAATCTTTTTTACATTTTTATTAGTGCACAAGAAATTCTCATCAGAAAATTTTCTTATGTTGCAACATAAAATCAAATAACTTCTACACTTAAATGAAAGTCATAATATGACTCTCAATTAAAAGTAAAATATAGAGGAAGGATACTTCCTCTACGTTATTGTTATTTATCCCCAGAGAATATTTTTTCTAATTGGTCCCTACTGACAGTAGTAATCCCATTTATTTTTGTGGGAGTGAGTATCCCAAGTCGAATCCAGGTGTAAAAAGTTGACTTAGAAATTGGATATTCTGAGAGCGTATTTTTTAACCTGAGATGCCTTAAACTTGATTGTT
>CAJXWI010000710.1 GCA_913062735.1 uncultured Arcobacter sp. | reverse complement strand
CATAACATAAATTATATGTCTGATGATTTTAATGATGCTCAAAAAAATGCCTTAGAGTTATTTCAAAAAAGAATTTACTTAGAAGAAATAATAGAAGAGTCTGTTGCTTTTAATAAAAAAATATCTTGGGATAATTCAAATCCAAATTTAAATCTTACAACCACAGCAGAAGAATTAATAGAAGTATTTAAATTAAGAAGTGATGTGTATACAAGTATCAACTATCAAAATGAATGCCCTGACACAATAGAAGGATTAAATTTTGACAAATTTGATAAAACTTCAGCAATTGTATATTATAAAAGAGAGAGAAATATATCAGCAACATGCAGATTAATATTTGATTCAAAAAATAAGTTACCTGCTGAAGAGAAATTCTCTTTTGATTATATGAGAACAAAGTATAAAAAGATTGGTGAGATATCTAGAAATATTGTTAAACACACTACAAAGGGACTTAACTTAGATTTTAAACATACAATGGGTGGAATACATAATATATTTGTAAATAACGATATAAAGATGACTTTATCTGGAATTAAAGAAGAAGATTTTAAATTATTTTCAAAATTTGGTGGTATTGAAATTGAAAAAAACTTGCATTCATATGGTAATTTAGATATTCCATTTTTAATTATCTCTTGGAATCCATCCTTGGCTTCAAATTTCTTTAAAAAAGCTTTCCTTAAATAGTTTAATAAGTGAAAGTATAATACTTTCACTTGCATTTAAAATTTCATTGGCTAAAATAATTCAAAAAATAGAGGAACTTTCATGGCAGTGTTAAAAATACTCATTTTGCTATTTTTTACAGTATTCGCTTATTCTAAACCAATATTAACAGATAATCAGAGTATTTTTCAAAATATACTTCCCCAGTCTCAAATTTTTATAGACAAAAGTCAGCTACTAACTATAAAAGAAATCAAAAAAGTCAACGATCAATTTATAGAAAATGAAAAAAAACATCTGGGGTTTGGTTATGCGCCAGACTTTAATGTTTGGCTCAAATTTACTTTACAAAATACATCCAACAAAAGTATTGAAAAAATTCTTGAATATGATAATGCATTAACTACAGATATAAAATTTTTTGAGTTAAATGATCGTAATGATTATATACAAGAGGGGTTGTTCCATATAAATGAAAATAGAAATACCATAAACCCAATCTTTAAAATAAAACTTGAAGCATATGAAACTAAAACCTACTACTTACAAACCAGCTCACATATTACAACTTTAATCGTTAAATTAAATCTTTGGGATAGTTCAAGGTTTTATGCTAAAAATACCAAACATCAAGTTTATTTGGCTTTATTCTTTGGAGCAATGAGTATATTAATCATATACAATCTTTTCATATTCTTTTTCACAAAAGACATAAGCTATTTATTTTATGTATGTTATGTAGCAGGAATAACCTTTCATCAGTTAATGTATGTCGGAATAGGTAATATCTATTTATTTAATCAATCTATGATTATAAATATCATTCAATTTGCATCATTAGTTGTATCTTTTCCAATTTTTGCTTTGGGTCTTTTTACTAAAACATTTATACATACTAAGCAATATCCTATTTTAAATAAAATATTAAATATTTATTTAATTTTAATGCCTATTTCAGTGCTTGTATTTGCAACAACGGACATATTTAATAAATACAGAAGTATATTCTCAATTGGCCTATTAATGTATCTAATTATTATAGCTATCTACGCATCATTTATGAGAAATAGACAAGCTTATTTTATACTATTTGGGTGGACAATAGTTTTTAGTGTATTTGTATTCATGTATTTATCAAGTAGTGGTATTTTTAATATTTATGATTATTTTCCATACATAGTTGAAGTAGCTTTATTAGCTGAAGCAACAGTTTTTTCAATTGCGTTAGCAGATAGAATCAATAAACTACAAAAAGACAAAGCTGATGCCAATCAAAAATTAATCACGCAGCAAGAAAATGAAAAACAACGTTTGGAAGAACAGGTTGAGAATAAAACCTCTGACTTAAAGGTGGCTTTAGATGAAAAAGGCTTATTGCTAAAAGAGCTAAATCATCGAGTAAAAAACAATATGCAAACGATAGTTTCTCTTATAAGCCTTCAAAGTGATGCCATTGAAGATGAACAATTGCAAGATATATTTTTAACAGCACAAAAT
>CAJXWI010000709.1 GCA_913062735.1 uncultured Arcobacter sp. | reverse complement strand
TATAATGAAAGAGAAAACCTTCAAGAACTAGGTTCCTTGGGAGTTAATAGTTTTATACAAAAACCCATTAAAATAGAGAACCTCATTGAGGTTATTAAAAAGTTTGCAATTCTTATTAATAGAAACTCAAAAGAATACGAAAACCTTCAAAAATTAAATTGTGACATAACATTTATCTTAGATATTATCAACCATCTTGCCTTATTAACCCGAGCTGATGCAAGCGGTACGCTCAAATATGTAAATGATGAGTTTTGTAAAATATCCCAATATAGCAAAAAAGAATTACTTTTTGGAAAACATAATATTTTGGAAAGTAACAATATGACTGCAAGTGTATTTAACAATATCTGGGAAGATTTAAAAAAAGGAAAAATTTGGAAAGGAAATATAAGAGATAGCGCAAAAGACGGGACATCTTTTGATACCCAAACCAACATAATACCCGTGTTTAACCAAAATGGATTAATAACTGAATACGTAAGCATAAAATTTTTAATTAATAATGATAATGACATTTCATCACCAGACCTAGATGTAAATAGACATAAAGAGCAATTTATAAAAACAATTGAGCTTTTAACCAAAAAAAATAAAAACTTATACTTTGAGAAAAAAACAGATGAAGAGATAATTAAAAAATTGTTACAAAAAATAGATACTTTAGAGAAGCAAAACACTCACCTAGTAGAGCAGATAGAAGATTATAAGAAATCATAATTTGTAAACCACAAATCACTATTTTGCCACAAAAAGATACTACTATTTATATAGTACTTTTTATATAAGGATAGAGAATGGACTTTAAAAACTTAAGTAATTATACAAACAACTTAAGTATTTTATACATTGAAGATGAAGAAACCGTTAGAATTCAAATTGAATCAATTCTTAAAGATATTTTTTTAGAAGCTCATAGTGCTCAAAATGGGGAACTTGCCTTAGAGATGTATAACAACTACTTTCATCAAAACAATAGACATTATAATCTACTACTAGTTGATATTGGCCTTCCTAAGATGAATGGCATAGACTTTAGCAGACAAGTTTTGCAAATAAATCCCCATCAACAAATAGTCATAATTTCTGCTTATAACGAAAAAGATAAACTTCAAGAACTTATTTCTTTGGGAATTACCAGTTTCATACCAAAACCAGTGAATAAAAAAGTTTTTTTTGAAGTAATTAAAAACAAAGCAAGAGTAATCATAAATGATAATATAAGCACCATTGACTCTCAACGTTTAAACTACAACAAAGATAATAAATCAAATGAGTCTTTACAAAATGACTACAGAGACTTAAAAAAAGAATTTGAACTGTACAAACGTACCTCAAATGAAAATATTGTATTTTTAACACAAAAAAATAAAATAATTCATGATAAAAACATTTCAGATGCAGATGAGATTACTAAATTATCAATAGAAATAAAAACGCTAAAAGAGACAATTATTGAATTAGAAAAAGTCAATAGTTAATTGTAAGGAAAATTATGGATATCAATGGAATGAAAATATTATCAATTGATGATAATCACCTCAATTTAAAAATAATTGAGAGTTTTGTGAAACCACTGAATTTAATCTTGAATAGTTTTGTAAATTCACAAGAAGCGTTGCACGCCGCAATTAACAATAAATATGATTTGATTTTAATTGATTATCAAATGCCAGAACTTAATGGATTAGAATTTATAGAAGCTTATAGAAAAGTAGACCATATCGTTCCTATTATTATGATTACAACCTTTGGTAAAGATATAGAACTTCAGGTACAAGCCCTTGAACTGGGAGTCAGTGATTTTATTAGTAAACCCATGAATGCAGCTTCTTTTAAAGCCAGAGTTAACAATACTCTTAAACTCAGAAAATCTCAACTTCTTATTGAAAATAAAACACTTTTACTTGAAGAAGAAGTGCGTCAAATGACTAAAATTATTCATGAAAATGAACTTGAAACCCTTGATGTCCTAGGAAGAAGCTCAGAGTTTAGAGATCAAGATACTGGTTTACATACTTATAGGGTTGCAAAATACTGTAAGATACTTGCCAGTTTAGCTGGTCTTGGAGAAAATGAGCAGGATGTTATTTTTCACGCATCTCCTTTTCACGATTTGGGGAAAATTGGGATTTGTGATGAAATACTACTAAAACCAGGAAAATTGGATTA
>CAJXWI010000708.1 GCA_913062735.1 uncultured Arcobacter sp. | reverse complement strand
AACAGCCTCTTCTGCCGCAACTTGGGCAGCATATGGAGTTGATTTTCTAGAACCCTTAAATCCAACAGAACCACCAGATGTCCATACAACTGTTTCACCGTTTGTATCAGAAATATTTATTATAGTGTTGTTAAAACTTGCTTTTATATGCGCTACGCCTGAAGGAATATTTTTTTTATTTTTTTTCTTTGATTTTTGTTCAGCCACTATTTCATAACTTTCTTCTTACCTGCAATAGCAAACCTTGGACCTTTTCTTGTTCGTGCATTAGTGTGAGTTCTCTGACCTCTCACAGGTAATCCGGTTCTATGTCTAATACCTTGATATGTTCCAATTTCAGTTTTTCTTCTTATGTTTTGTGAAACATCTCTTCTCAAATCACCTTCAACTCTAAAATTTGATTCTATATATTTTCTTATTTTTGCAATCTCATCATTTTTTTTCATCATAGTTAATTTTATCCATTTTGTTGAATAGAGTAATTACTTTTTTTTCTTTTATTTCAGATAATTCCTTAGATAGTTCTTCATAACTTTTATGAACCATTTCACCATCAATATAAAACTCTAACCTGCTGATCTCTTCATTATCATCAGCTTCAACGGCAATGTCGGCAATTTCAAAAACTACATCATCATTATCATTCCATACAGACAACTTACCATCCATTTTATCTTCAATAATAAGTTTTGCCATGTACAAGCCAAAACCTGTACCATTTACTTTTGTAGTAAAAAATGGCTGAAATACTTTATTTATTATATCTTCATCAATTTTACCTGCATTATCTACAACTTGTATATAAGTAAAATCATCTTTTTTTACAACTTTGATGAATATTTTAAATTCATGCTCTTCGTTTTCAGCTATTTTAATAATTTTGTTTTTAGCATTATTAATAATATTAAGTAAGACTTGTTTTAATTCATTTTCATATGCATATATTAGAAGCGGTCCATTATCAGGTTTATAATCAAAAGACACATCAATGTCATAGTAAAAAATTTGCCTTCCTACAATTGCAAAAATTTCCCTAAAAGCTTTTTTCATATCAAAAACTTCTTTTTGTACGGATGGTTTGAGAAAGTTTCTAAAGTCACTTAAGGTATTTGACATATATTGAATTTGTTTCATTGAATCATTTACATAATTTTTGATTAATTTTTTATCTATGTTATCAATAGAATAATTAATTTCTACTTCTTGCACAATTGCTGAAAGTTCAACTAAGGGTTCATTCCATTGGTGAGCAATAGAAGCAATCATTTCACCCATTTCTGCAAATTTACTTTGTTGAATCAATAACTCTTTTTGTTTCATTTGTTCTGTAGTATCATACATAACACAAACAATTCCACCAATTGAGCCATCTGATTTTAAATAAACTGCTTTATTAAGAGTAATATATCTAGTAATGCCATCGGGTGAAGTATATATGATTTCGTCAGTATTTGTACCAAGTGTTTCCATTATATGTGCATCAATCTTTTTATGCCTATCGGATGTCACTTTTGAAAACAAAGAATAAGCTAATTTTCCAATAAGATCTTTTTTATCTTTTTGTACCAATTTACAAAAACATTCATTACATCGAACGAATTTCCCATCTTTGTCTTTATAATATACAGGATTAGGTAAGGTGTCTAATAAGACACCCTCAAGTTTAAGTTTTTCTACTAAATCTTTATTTGATACATTTTCCATATTTTCTCATTTCTAGTTTAAATATTATAACGTAGTTTTAAATTACTAATTAGTAAAACCATAAAGTTTGGCAGGGTTATCCTCCATGATTTTTTTAGATATATTTTCTTTATTTGTATATTGATCAACTAAGTCAACAAGCTCATTATACATAGGTGTTGGTACTGAAATACTAGGATGTGGCCAATCACTTGCCCACACTATTCGATCCTCATTTGTATTAATAATAGCTTGTGCAAATGGGATAACATCGCTATAGGGGGCATATGCTTCATTCGTGACTCTATATGCCCCTGAGAGTTTAACCCATGCTTTATTCTCTTTTAAAAGGCGTAACATATCTTGGAATCCTTTTTGTTCAATGCCTTTAGATATATCAAAATGACCCATGTGATCAAATACTATATCTACACCAATATCTTTAAATTCTTCATATAAATCATCATAACTTGACACATCAATAAGAAGTTG
>CAJXWI010000707.1 GCA_913062735.1 uncultured Arcobacter sp. | reverse complement strand
TTATGTGCTGCTTACAATAAAGAGGGGGGGGTGAAACTGTGGTATTCAAAAATTGGTTTTGAGATATGAAGAGATACTCATCGCAAGTGTTTTAATTATGCCTTCATTCGTTTCTTTGTTACGGAAATGAATGCATTGATTTTTCACCTTTGATGGCTTAATACGGTGATTTATCAAAATAGAATATGACAACGCTCATTATTAGACAATACAGTATGAATAGGTCTTTTGAAGGAAGGAATTTTTATGTAGATTTTTTTAATAGAACTGATTTGATTTAGTTTCTTTGTCAATATGACTATTTTCTGACGAGGTAACACATAAAATTGATTATATAGTTTAGTACTTGAAAATAATCTATTTACGTACAAGAAAAATATATACAGTACAAAAATTGTATTCATTATAGAAAAGGAAATGAAATAATTCTTGGATGTTAATCTATATGGGTGTTCATGGTTTTGCAATTTTACTTTAACAATATACTAATAAGTTATAGTAAAGTGTATTTATATTAGAAATCAAAATTTCCAAACTAATTTTTCCTTTACTGCATGAGCGTAAAAAACTGTCAATTATCTTACTCATACCTTTTGTTAACACAACTAAAATATTTTACTTACTCCCTAATATTCTAATTTGAAATCGAATAATTAAAATACCAAGTTGATCTTTCGGTATTTGTTTTGGAACATTCTTTCATATATTAAGTTCTCCAAGTATGTGCTTGTGAAAAAGTTCTTGAGAATTCACTTCCCATTTCAAGACATTTATTCGAATTTTTATGCTTAAGTTTTTTATCTTTTGTGTATTCAAACTTTTGCATAAACTGTGTATTACCAAAGGCTATATCTTTGTTACATTGTTGAAGTACAAGAGGAGTATAGTCTAAAACATATTCATTCACTCCTGCGATTGTAACACAAAGATTAAAGGCTGGGAAATATGTAGATCCATCATTTTTAAAGATAAATGCTTCATCAGCATAAAGTCCAGGTTTACAATTATGACCAATGATTGGCATATCAGGTCTAATATAACTTCCTGAACCTAATATATCTAAGCAGTATCTATCTTGTGATCTATCTAGTGGATTAATTAGTTTTATTTGATAAGGTTTTTCATTTGCAAAAAGAAAAACAATAAAACTAATGAAAAGAAAAACTTTTTTTATCATAGTATATCCTCGAGTTACGCTTCTTGCATCTCTATAAATAAAAAGTGTGAATTATTAATTGCTACAATATCTAATTTATTTTCTTTAGTAATTTCCATTGCATCTCCGTGATTTAATTCTATTCCATTAATATTTGATGAACCCTCTATTTGAATAAAATATACTTGTCTATTTTCTTTGATATCAAATTTAACATTTTTCGTATCTTCTAATTGACTCACGAACATATTTATATCTTGGTGTATTTTTACTTTAGAAGTACCTTCTTGTGAAGAAACAATATTAAGTAATTTGTTCTTTGAATCTTCTTCTTTATATCTTTCTTGACCATAAATAGGAGTAACATTTTTTTCAGGAGGAATAATCCACATTTGTAAAAGACGTAAATCTTCATCCCCTTTATTATGCTCAGAGTGATAGATTCCAGTACCAGCACTTAAATACTGTACTTCTCCACGTCTTAGAGTCTCTTCATTTCCCATTGAATCTTTGTGGGAAATTTCACCTTTAACCACATATGAAATGATTTCCATATCATTGTGTGGGTGGGTATCAAAACCTGAGTGTGCATGAACAATATCATCGTTTAGTACTCTTAATACTCCAAAGTTTACATTGTCATAGTTTCTATACTCTGCAAAAGAGAAGTGAAAACGACTTTCTAACCAACCTAGGTTTGATAAGTGCATACTATCTTTTGGTAATTTTTTTAACATTATATTTCCTTTTTATTAGTACTAACTAGTATTATATGATTAAAAAAGCTTATGTATTATGACTTTTTTTAACAATTGATTCAAAGTATCTAACTCTTCATCACTTAAGACATCCATAGTTTTTTTAAGTGTTGTGAGTGTTGTAGAAAAACTTCATCCATTTTGTCACTACCTTTTGCAGTGAAGAATTTCGAGACTGGTGTATTTGCTTACAACACGACCTAATTGCATCCATGTTTTCATCGCAGCATCTGTTCTTTTACCATAACTTTTTAAACTTACCTTG
>CAJXWI010000706.1 GCA_913062735.1 uncultured Arcobacter sp. | reverse complement strand
TATGTTTTAGGCTTTTCTTTAGGAGGTTATACTTCACTTGCATTAAGTGGAGCGAAATTAGACATGAGTACTTATAAAGAATTTTGTGCAAAATACAATGATAAAGCCTGCGAATATTTTAAAGATGCTACTTCTATTATAAATAAAGAGTATCTCAAAAAATCCAGTCAAAATCTAAGGGATAAAAGAATCAAAAAAATCATTGCTTTTGCCCCTGGACTAATGCAATCCTTTACTAATGAATCTTTAAAAAATATCAGTATTCCTGCTTTAATAGTAGGTGCACAATATGACCATAATGTGCCTGTAGAAACAGTAATAAAAGCAAAATTCTCATCTTCTTCTAAAACTATGATTTACAAAGAACTAAAAGATGCCACGCACTTTTCATTTATGCAAGAATGCACTAAGAATGCTCTTGCTATTTTAAAAGAAGAGAATGCGCAGTTTGTTTGTATTGATGGCAAGACTAGAAAGAGGGTGGATATTCATGAAGAGATAAAAATAATGGTGAAGGATTTTTTAAAAAGTAGTTCAAATTAGGCAATATTACTTGCTTAGATATCTTTAAAAATTTTTAAAAGAAGGATTTACAATGAAAAAGAAGTTGATTTTTTTATTTTTTACTTATGTTTTTTTTACTATAAGCCTTAACGCAAGTGTTGGTCTTTATACTTATACTCTCGATTCAGAACTAAGAAAATCAAAAATACAAGTTTCTGTTTTTTATCCTAGTGATGAAAAAGAAGAGTATATTTTAGGAGAGCACAAACTGTTTATTTCTGAAAAATTTGCATTTGAAAAAAAAATACTTAACTCTAGGTTTCCAGTAGTACTATTATCTCATGGAGGTTTAAGAAGTTCAAATAATCAAATCAATTGGCTAGCAAAATATTTAGCGAGTAATGGATACATTGTTTTGCTTACTAAAGCTAAAAACCTAGATACAAAGTCAGTAATATATGAACCTTTGTTTAGAGTAAACGATATGAATATTGCTTATAAACACTTATCTAAACAAGCTTTTTTCAAAAATCATTTAGATGATAAAAATATTAATATTGTAAGTTTTTTATTAGGAGCAACATCTAGTTTATTGTATGTAGGAGTCACTTTTGATTTCAAGAAATACATAAATCAATGTAGAAGTATTAAAAAAAGTATGGATTGTCTTTGGTATGAAAAAAACAAAATAAGTTTTACAAATTTTGATACTAGTTTAGTTAAGAAGGTTATTCCCCTTGCAAATGTTAAAAAATTAATCTTATTTGATACAGAATTATCTACACTATTCAATAAAAAGAGTTTAGAAGGCTTAACACAAAATATACTTATTATAAACTTAGCAAATAATATTTCTTTGCTAGATAATAATAAATTACAAAATAATATTAAAAATTCTAAATATACTAAAGTATTAAATTCAAATGTCTTTAGTTCTTTTTCTTTATGCAGTAAAAAAGGAAAAAAAATACTAAAAGGAGATAAAAATAATCCAAATTTATGTTCTAATAGTAATAATATAGACAAAAAGGTTATTCATAATAAAATAGAAAAGATTGTATGGGATTATTTAAATAATGGATTATAATATATTATCAGTATTTTAAAATATAAGGGACATCTTTAATTAAGAGCTCGTGAAAGCTAGCGCATTCGTTCTTTACTCGTATAATAAAAATATGGGAATATGTCAGTATTGACGAAAAGACTAGAAGGAGGGTGAATATTATGAAGAGATAAAAATATTGTGAATAATTTTTTAGATAATTAAACTTAGAGTAGGGACATGAAGTCAGTAATTCTTACTGTCCGTAATGTGTCCACATTCTTGATATTCTAATTACTTTATCACTTTCTCTTACTTCATAAACGATTCTGTGTTTAATATTAATTCTTCTGGAATATGAGCCACTAAGATTTCCTACTAGTTTTTCATAAGGTGGTGGGTTTTGAAATGGATTTTTTTTAATAATTTCAATGAGTTCTTTAGCTTTATTTGCCAAATTTGCAGCGGATAGTTTTTTAGCATCTTTTAGTGCAAATTTACTATATAGTATTTTGTATTCTACCATTCAATATCTTCACTAAACTCACTATCGTCTGCATTCATTGAATCTTGTATAGAAGATGCCATATTAGGTACAGCGTTTAAATATAACGTTTCTTCTATTGCTTTCCAGTCTTCTTCAC
>CAJXWI010000705.1 GCA_913062735.1 uncultured Arcobacter sp. | reverse complement strand
CTGCTGAGCTTCAGCCCATTGTAGATAAAACAATTGAGGTATTTGGAAGAGTTGATTCATTAGTAAACAATGCAGGAGTTTTCCCTAGAAATACTATTTTAGATATCAATTATGAAGATTATGATTATATTATGAATGTAAATTATAAAGCTCCTTTATTTTTATGTCAAGCAGTCATTAAACATTTTATGGAAAATAAAATAAAAGGTTCAATTGTAAATATGGGATCTATTAACTCTTATTGTGGACAAGATAACCTTTTAGTTTATTCTTCTTCTAAAGGTGCTTTAATGACAATGACTAGGAACTTAGCAGATTATTTAGGGTCATATGAAATAAGAGTAAATCAAATTAATGTAGGTTGGACCCACACAGATAAAGAAAATGAAACACAATTAGGAGAAGGAAACTCTCAAGATTGGTATAAAAATATTAACAAAGCATTTGCACCAAGAGGAACAATATTAGCACCCCAAGAAATTGCAAAACATGCCATATTTTGGATAAGTGATTACTCAATTCCTGCAAATGGTTCTATTTATGAAGTAGAGCAATACCCAGTTATTGGAAGAAACAAGATAAATGCTTAAGCATATAGAAAATTCTAAATCAATTTTAGGAGAAGGTCCTTTTTATAAAGAAGATGAAAATTCTTTATATTGGACCGACATAAAAGATAAAAAAATATATAAATATGATTTAAGTTCAAAAAATGTAGAACATTTTCAATTTACAAAAGCAATTGGTTCTTTTGCTTTTACAAGTGAGAATAAATTACTTGCAACGACTAATGAAGGTTATGAATATTTAGATTTAAAAACAAAAGAAATCACCTCTTTAATTAATCCAGAGCATGAGTTAATTAATAACCGTTTTAATGATGGTAAATGTGACTCATATGGCAGATACTTTGCTGGAACTATGGATAATAATGAAGAAAATATTACTGGTTCTTTATACTGTTTAGATAAAAATATCATCCTTAAAAAAGAAAAAGATTTGTTTATTTCTAATGGTTTAGGTTGGAATAAAGACTCAAGTAAATTTTATCTAACAGACAGTCCCAAAAGAGTTATTTATGTTTATGATTATGATTTAGAAACATCTAAAATGAGCAATAAACAAATCTTTGTTCACATTAAAGAAGAAGACGGTTATCCTGATGGTTTATGCCTTGATGAAGAAGATTATATTTGGTCAGCACATTGGGCCGGATCAAAAGTAACACGATATAAACCTGATGGTTCAGTTGATAAAATCATAGAATTGCCTGTTCCAAATGTAACATCATGTTGTTTTGGAGGAATAGATTTTAAAACACTTTTTATTACAAGTGCACAAAAAGGTCTCAGTAATGAAGAATTACTAACTTTTCCTTTAAGTGGAAGTACATTTATATTAGAAACAAATGTAAAAGGTCAAAAGCCTAATTTATATCAACATTAATAAGAAAAGAGAAAAAATGGATAAAAATAGAAAACTATTTAAATATCGAAGTCAAGCTTGGTTTGATAATCAAAAAGATCCTGGAATGACTGCATTATATCTAGAGCGCTATTTAAATTATGGCTTAACCAGAGGTGAGCTGCAAGGAAATAGGCCAATAATTGGAATAGCTCAAACGGGTAGTGATTTATCTCCTTGCAACAGACATCATATTGAGTTAGCTTCAAGATTAAAGGATGGAATAAGAGATGCAGGAGGAATTCCTATTGAATTTCCCACCCATCCTATTCAAGAAACTGGAAAACGTCCAACAGCTGGATTAGACAGAAATTTATCTTACCTCTCAATGGTTGAAACTATTTACGGTTATCCTCTTGATGGTATAATTTTTACAATCGGGTGTGATAAAACAACACCTGCTGCATTAATGGCTGCTGGGACTTTAAATATTCCATCTATTACCTTTTCTGTAGGGCCTATGTTAAATGGTTATCATAAAGGAAAACTATGTGGTTCAGGAACTGCTATTTGGCATGCCAGAAAAGAATTTGCCAAAGGCGAAATTGATTATGATGAATTTATGGACATAGCAGCAGCATCTGCTCCTAGTGTTGGGTATTGTAATACTATTGGAACAGCTACTTCTATGAATTGTCTTAGTGAAGTTTTAGGAATGAGTCTGGCTCACAGTGCAACTATTCCAGCTCCTTATAGAGAACGGGGTCAAAATGCCTATGAAACAGGGAAACAAATAG
>CAJXWI010000704.1 GCA_913062735.1 uncultured Arcobacter sp. | reverse complement strand
AACACTTTTTTATAAAAAAACAGCTGTTTTACAACCTGATTATACTGTAAAAGAAGCTACTCAATGGATAGATTTCTTTTGGGAAACTGACGTAAAATAACAATTTGGGATTAAGTTTTTCTTAGTCCCAAAAACTTCTCTAATCAAGCAATTTTTTAAGATAATCATTGTAAAATAATTATAAGAGTACTAATTATTATTTTGGAGGTGATTGTTTATGAAAAAATTACATTTTAACAACACTACTTCTGAAAGTAAAAATAACACTGAAGAAACTTCAAAAAATAATTTTTTTCAATTGTCACATAGTTCCTACTGATACATTTATGTGACAATTATTCTCGGAGTAAAAATATTTATATAATTTATTATATTTAATATATAATGTCTGCGATATATAAATCATATTCAATTATATGAGGGGAAGATTATGAATAATTATTTGTCTTATGATGAAATAGAAATTGGTCCGCAAATAGAGCCTATTAAAAGAATTTTTTTGTATTCACCTAATGAATGGGAAGAGTTTACAGAAGAGTGGCTGGAAAATAAAGAAAACAAATATATTGAAATTGAAAAACTTGGAGGAGCAGGAGATAAAGGAAGAGATGTTGTAGCTTATATTAATAAAGATAACCCTGACTATAAGTGGGATTGTTATCAATGTAAACACTATCAATCCGCACTTTCTCCTAGTGATGTATGGATTGAATTTGCTAAGATTATATATTATACATTTATTAGTGATTACCCTATACTAAATAAATACTATTTTGTTGCACCGAAAGGTATTGGAAGCAAGTTAACTAATTTACTAAAAAATCAAAAAGTACTTCAAGAAGAACTAATTTTAAATTGGGATCAATATTGCAAAAAAAATATTACCAAAACTAAAGAAATTCCTCTTGAAGGTGCTTTATTGAGTTATTGTAAGAATTTTAATTTTTTAATCTTTGATAAGATTCAAATCAAAACAGTTATAAAAGAGTATAAAGAAGATAAGCCTAAATATGTGAAAAGATTTGGAGGAGGACTCCCTTCGAGAGAAAAAGTTAGTTCAATTCCTAATGAATTACAACATTATGAAATAAGATATACAAAACAGTTAACAAAAGCATATAATTCCGATAATACTAAAAATAAGTTTGAAAATACTGATGATTTTAAGGGGCATGAAAGTTATCATGGCCACTTTAGTAGAGCAAGAGAGAGTTTTCATACCGCAGAGCAGTTAAGAAACTTTAGTAGAGATAACTTAGGAGAAGAGGCATTTGATGAACTACAATATGAAATATATCAGAAAATTGTAGATTTAGCAGTAGATAATTCAGTCAGTAATGGATTTAAAAAAGTTAAAAATATCGAATCTGAAGCAATGGGTCTACCAATTCAATCAAATGCATTGAAAACTAGATGTGTAACAATTGATAAAAAAGGTATATGTCATCAGCTTGTTAATGATAAAAAAATTACTTGGATAAAAGACGATGAGTAAAATATATGTGTTTAATAATGCGATAGAAACAGGTTTACGTAGCTTGATTATTTTAGATTCTGTGTATCCAAAGTTAATTGATTTAAACAAAATTATGTACTATGATTATTTAATGATACATAGTGGAGATGTTAAAGACGGACCACCTAGCATTCATCCTGCAACACCAAATCGCACAGGTGAGATATTGGTAAAACGAAAAATTGTTGAAGAAGGTATTATCCTATTTATAAAAAAAGGTTTAATAGAAAAAGTATTTACTTCTCATGGAATTGATTATAGGGTAAGTGATAATGCAAGTGTATTTCTTGATATTCTTGAAGAAAAATATACTACGAAATTGAAAGATAGGGCATCTTGGGTAATAAGTGAATTTTCTGAATATTCAAATGAGAAATTACATAATTATATGAAAAATAATCTTGACAAGTGGGGTGGAGAGTTTATTTATTATGATATAGGGGAAGTTAAATGAATTTAAATACACATGGATTTTATTTAGAGAAATTAGTTTTAGTAGGTAAGACGGTAGAACCCGCTTTAGTTAATTTTAAAAAAGGGTTAAATGTAATACATGGGCCATCTAACACAGGGAAAACTTATATTTTTCAATGTATTCAATACTTGTTAGGTAAATCATCTATAGATAAAGATATGCCAGAAGCAGACAAATATGATTTAGCATATCTTCAAATTCGGACATACAA
>CAJXWI010000703.1 GCA_913062735.1 uncultured Arcobacter sp. | reverse complement strand
CACAGTTACAGCTTGATTAGATATATAAGTAAAAGAATAAAAAAAGTTTATTTATCTAAAGCAATGCTATCAAATATACCCATCAGATCTAAAGATATATTGTTTTTTTGTGTTTGCTCTATTAAAAACTCCATACTTAAATCAAAATTATCTACTATAAAAGGCATGGGGATGGTTTTATCATTTATATTTTTTGTAAAGTCATCCCAGTGTATAGGAATAACTCTTTTTGCTTTTAAAGATAGTACAAGTTCATCAAAATATTCATGTTGGAAATCTTTTTGTGTTTTACCTAACTTTGCTATTCCTAAAAAAACAGTATTTGCCCTATAGTTTTTCAATGCCCCTTTTACAAAATTGGTACTACCATTAATAAAAACATTGCCTTTTTTATGTTCAATAAATAAAGAGTAAGTACTATCCTCTTTATAAGAAGTAAAATAGGAAGGACTTTTAAATTCACCTGTAACTTTCTCGCCAATGCCAATTATAGCTTCAATTTTTTCACTCATTCGTGTATGTAAAGAAGGTATCGCCGTAAGAAAAAATTCACCCACTTTTATACTTGTTTTCCCTCTGAGTATTTCTGTTTTTTCAAATCCTACACTCTTGGCAATATTAGCTGTTGATTGTGACCCTAAAAGTACTGCATCAGTTTGTATAGCAACAAGGGCGCTATCCATTACATGATCATGATGGGAGTGTAAAGCAATAATAAGATCAAGTTTTTTAATATTTAATTTTTTCAAAGTATTTTGTATTAGTTTATTATTGGGTTTAATTTTTGTGAAAAGCAGTGCATAGATATTCGGTCTTGTTATAAAACCATCAATTAAAATATGTGTATTTCCATCAGAAATCAACAGTGATGAAGCGCCCAAAAATGTGGCTTTATACGAAGACTGAGTATTTTTGTTGAGATTAAAATATTTAGAATAACTATCTAAAGAAGGACGATAAGAAATCGCTGTTAAAATTAAAAGTAACACTATAGTGAAAAAAATGAAAAGAAGTCTAATCATTTTATAACCTTTATATAAAAGTATACAATATTATTTAGACTTAATTCAAACTCTTTAGATAAGTAAATATAAAGAGTTATTTTTTAGCATTATAGTTTTTTGTTAATTGGGTCAAACCTTTATTTAATTCTTTAATACTACTCCATTGGAATTTACCTATGAATTTATTATTTAAATTTACTTTTGTAGTAGCCATATATTTTTGAATTTTAACCTTATAAAGTTTGTCACTTTTAAGAGCATATACTTTTAAGTTTGCAATATTTATTCTCAAACTGTTGTTTTTAAATATCAAACCATTAAAATCAAAATTGTAGATTTCACTGTTCACACCCAAACCATACTGCGAGCTTAATTCAATCTTCCTAAGGGTTTTTGATGGCAATTCCATCACAAATTCACTTGTTGTATTTAATGTATAAAAGTTCATTTTGGCACTCAGTACATTAAAGAATACCAATATAATTAATAATAATTTCATATGGGCTTCCCTCCTATAAAATAATATTACTAATTATATAATGAATAAAATTAAATCTAATTTAAATAAATAATCTAATAAGTTATTAAGTAATACATAGGAATTTAAAATAATTGATTATTTATATATTGGTACAATATAAGACACCTGTACATAAAGCATAGGTATCTATCTTTTTGAGTTAGTTTATTTGAGAAGTAGGTAAAAGTCTTTAGGTGCGTCTATTTCAAAACTTAAGTGTTTTTTACTTTTAGGATGGATAATTGTTAGTTTTTTAGAATGAAGCCCCATTCTCTCACCCTCTTTTCCATAACGTTGATCGCCAACAATACTATTTCCTAACCAAGAAAGGTGTGCTCGTATTTGATGTTGACGTCCTGTTTCAATATTTACTTCTAATAAAGAACGTTTAGCAACAGTCTTTTTAAGAATATAATGAGTGATTGCACTTTTAGCATCAGGATGATTCCCCACGTGCATACGATACTCTTTTTCATCTAAACGTAAAGGTTGAGTTATGGTTCCCTTTTTTTCTTTTGGACAACCTTCAACAATAGCTAGATAGGTTTTTTGAGCCTCACTCCATTTATCCATGACCTCTTCTCTAATCTCTTTTGATGTAGCAAATAACAAAATACCCGAAGTATCTCTGTCTAGTCTATGTACAGGCCATAGTTTAACTTGATTTTTTCCACGGGAA
>CAJXWI010000702.1 GCA_913062735.1 uncultured Arcobacter sp. | reverse complement strand
ATATTACCCAAAACTAAAAAACAATCTTATCCTTTACTTGTCTTTGTTCATGGTGATGGTGCTATGCCCTATGATGCTTATGGTTATTATAATCCTTTATGGAATGCTCTTGCCAAAAATGGAATTGCTTCTTATTCTTGGGATAAAGCGGGTGTTGAAAACTCAAGAGGTAATTGGGAAGAACAAAGCATGGATGATAGAGCGCAAGAAGTTATTTCAGCTATATCCATGTTAAATAGAAATGCCAATATTAATAAAATTGGAATAATTGGTTTTAGCCAAGCAGGATGGGTAATACCTTTGGTATCTTCAAAAGTTAACTCTCATGATTTTACAATCTTGGTTTCTGGTGCTATTAACTGGATGGAGCAGGGTGGGTTTATGACAAAACAGAGTCTTCTTAAACAACATTATTCTAATCAAGAAATAAATGACATACTTGTAGAAAGTAAAAAACAAACACAGATACTAAGTGCCCAGAGTTATGAAGAATATATAAAATCCAATACTGACACAAGCAATGTACTTACTGAAAATAGATTTAATTTTATAAAGCTAAATTGGCAAAGTGATGCAAGAAAATATATAAAATACATACAAACTCCCACCTTAGCAGTTTTTGGAAGGGATGACCAAAATGTCAACATATCAAACACTATAAAGGTATACAAAGAAGAATTTTTAAAAGCAAAGAACAATAATCTAACAATAAAAATATTTAACGAGGCCCAACATAGTCTTTTACAAAGTAAATACTTTGATGAACAAAACCCAGGTTTATGGTTTTTAATGAAACTGTGGTTTTTAAGTGATGAAGCTTTTGTAGAAGGATACAACAAACTCATAGTAGATTGGACTTTAAAATGGTCAGAAAAATAATAAGAGAAATTCTTGTTAAGAAAACATAACACTTTTAAGTCATGCTGATATATAATAGTTCAATTTTAAAATGAAATAAGAGGATATGTAATTATGGATTTGGTTCAAATATTTGGATTTACCTTTGTGGCTTTATTATTGGTTGTATCTCCTGGTCCAAACGGTTTATTAATAGCTAAGACTGTTCCAATTTCTGGAAAAAAAGCTGGCTTTGCAAATGTTTTTGGGTTTTTGAGTGCTTTTTATTTACATGGGGCTTTATCAATTTTGGGAATATCTGTGATTTTAACTCAATCAGCAGAAGCATTTTTTATTGTAAAAGTATTGGGAGCTATTTATTTAATTTGGATTGGACTTAAATCACTTAGAGGAGCTTTTTCTAAAGAAGAAATTATTGTTGAAAAAGTGAATAATAATTCTAGAAAAAATCTCAGAAAAGCATATTTTGAAGGTTTTTTAACAAATGCATTAAATCCAAAAGTGTCTATGTTTTATCTTGCTGCTTTTCCTCAGTTTATTCCTGCAGGTGAAAACGCTATTTTATATGGTTTTTTACTTGTCTCAATTCATTCAATTATGAATATGGCTTGGTTTGCATCAATGGTGGTACTTTTTTCTAAACTTACCCATGCTGCAAAAAATAAAGTATTTCAAAAAATATTAAAAGCTTTTACAGGAATTGTCTTCATTGGTTTTGGTGCTAAACTAATCACCTTAGATACTAAATAACTTAACTTTTAGGATATTACTTCATGCCTAACATAGAAAATAAGAGTCAACAAGTTGTATTAATCACTGGTGGAAGCAGAGGTATTGGCGCGCAGACAGCCAAACTTTTTGCTTCAGAAAATTATGCAGTATGTATTAATTATAAGTCTGATGAAAATGCTGCTAATCAAATTGTAAAAGAAATTACTGATCAAGGTGGAAATTGTATTGCTGTTAAAGCTGATGTATCAAAAGAAAGTGATGTGATTACACTGTTTGAAACTATAGATAAAGAACTTGGCACAATATCAGTACTTGTGAATAATGCAGGAATACTTCAATCTCAAATGCGCTTAGATGAAATGGATGCTGATAGAATAAATACTATACTAACTACAAATATCACGAGTTATTTTTTATGTTCACGTGAAGCCATTAAACGGATGTCCACAAGATATGATGGAAATGGCGGAAGTATTGTAAATGTATCTTCTGTTGCTTCCAAAACTGGATCTCCTACAGAGTATATTGATTATGCTTCTTCCAAAGGGGCTATTGATACTTTATCAATTGGACTATCCAAAGAAATTGCTCAAGAAAAGATACGAGTAAATTGT
>CAJXWI010000701.1 GCA_913062735.1 uncultured Arcobacter sp. | reverse complement strand
CTGCAACTAATTTCCATGATAACAACAATACAATCGTTAGAACGGCAGTTCTCGATAGAAATGCAACTATTACAGCTGCTGCTAATACTGGTGAGTTATTAATAGAGTTTACAGACAATAATACTTCATCATATACAGCTAGATTAAATGCACTTACTGTTAATGTTGATGCAGGTGATTATTTGACATTCGCTGGAAATTCTAATACTACTTTAGAACTTACTGCAAATAGTAATACTTCAACTGCTGTTACTCTTACAGGTGATGTATCTACATTTGCAGATGCTGTACTTGGAAATAACGATGGTAATATTACTGTAAATTTATCTTCATTTGTTAATTATGTATTACCTCTTGCAGAAGCACATTCAAGTGCTGCTAATGGTAACTTTAGTGTTGATATGAATGCTACTGGTAGTAATTATGGTGTGAAAGTTTTATTTAATACAGATTTAAATACAACTTATGGTTCTGGATTATACAATGCTCCAAGATCATCAATAACTGTTGATGGAACAAGTCATACAGGATATAAATTACTGGATGCTAACTTAACTAAGTAAGTATTTCTTAATAAAATTAAAAGAGAAAGGAGTGATCAACCTTTCTCTTTTTTTTTGCATTTTTTCAACCTATATTATAAACAATAAGGGTATAATCTTTCAATTTTAAGGAGATATATGTCGAATCAAATAAATACAAAAAATTATAAAAAAGCCTTTTCTATTGTTGAACTTATGGTAGTCGTTATTATACTTGGATTACTTGCAAGTATAGTTGTACCAAATCTTATAGGAAAAAGTGATGACGCTAAAAAACAACTTGTAATTGTTCAAATAAAACAACTTGAAGAAGCATTGAAATTATTTAGACTTGATATTGGGAAATACCCTACAACTGCTCAGAGTTTAAAAATACTTATTTCTAAACCAGAAAATGATGAAGGTTATGATAACTATGGTAGTGGAGGATACTTAGGGAGCTCAAGTATTCCTAAAGACCCATGGAACAATCCATACATTTATATTTCAAATGGAAGTAAAATTGAGATTATCTCACTTGGTGCTGATGGCAAAGAAGGTGGGAAATCTGAAAATAAAGATATAAAACTAAGTGAAATTGTTAGATAAAAAATCTTTCACACTTTTAGAAATAGTCATCGTTCTGTTGATTATGGGGTTGGTATATACGATGAGTATAACTTCATTTTCAAAACAGAATATTGATACAGATGGCTATTATCTTGACTTGAAACAAGTTGTTTTGAATAAAGTTAAAGTATATGATAAAATCATTGAACTTGTGGTTTTTGAAGATTATTCAATTTTAAAAATTGATGGAATTGAAAAAAAGCAATACAATATAGACTTGCCAAAAGATATGGAGTTTTTTTCATATTGGCAAGATGATGAACTTAAAGAATATTTTGAACCCTATTATAACAAAGGCTATTTTAAAGAGGTTCTTTTTCGCTTTTTTATTTATCCAAATGGCAGTTCAACAAAATGTATAATCAAATCCAAAGAAAAATACTATGTTCAATCAAACTATTTTAGAAATAAAGCCATATTTGAGGAACTTGATGATGCAAAAGAGTATCTCTTAAAAACTAATATTAAACAAAGTATGAGAATAACAGATGAATAAATCGTTTACTTTAATAGAAGTATTAGTATCGGTTTTTTTAATAGTTATTATTGGAGTAACGCTTACGAAAATATCTTCTCAAAATGTTAATATAATGCAAAGTGTGAAATTGGATTATACATATCTAAATTCTACAGTTATTAATAATACAAATGATTATAGAGATATTGATGATTATTTAAATATAAAAGATATTCCAGGTTATGACTATAAAGTTGAGAAAAAAAGAAAACAAATCAGTTCTTCATCTTTTATGTTAAAAGATGATTTTATTGTAAATTATACTTTAGAAAAAGAGATAATAGTGAGTGATGATGAAAAACAAACATTTTTTAGAATTAAATAAAAAAGCATTTACTCTTATTGAAGTGTTAGTATCAGTATCTATTTTGGTGTTGATTTTTACTTTTATATATGGTCAATTTAACTTTGCACAAAAAAGTACAAAAAAAACTACACAAATTGAATACAATGTTGATAAAAGATGGAAAGTACTATCTTTAATATACAATGACTTTATAAGTTCTCAAAAAGTAGAGCCTACTTCTGGTAATAATTATG
>CAJXWI010000700.1 GCA_913062735.1 uncultured Arcobacter sp. | reverse complement strand
TCTGGTATATGCTCCACCTTTTTGTTTAAAGTTTTGATATTCTCCATCAACTGTTTCTTCCATAAGTTCAACTAATTTACCTGTTTTATCACGAGCTAACAAGGGATCCCATTGTCTTCCCCAGATAACCTTAGTAACTTCCCAACCAGCACCTCTAAATTCACCTTCAAGTTCTTGAATGATTTTTCCATTTCCACGTACTGGTCCATCAAGTCTTTGTAAGTTACAATTTACAATAAATACTAAGTTATCTAAACCTTCTCGTCCAGCTAATCCAATGGCACCTAAAGATTCTGGCTCATCACATTCACCATCTCCCATGAAACAATAAACAGTTTGACCAGAGCAATCTTTAATACCTCTATCTGTTAGGTATTTTAAAAATCTTGCTTGATAAATAGCTTGAATTGGGCCTAGTCCCATAGATACAGTAGGAAACTGCCAGTAATTAGGCATAAGTTTTGGATGTGGATAAGAAGATAAACCTTTTCCATCTACTTCTTGTCTAAAGTTATCCATTTGTTCTTCTGAGATTCTACCTTCTACAAAAGATCTTGCATAAATACCTGGAGATATATGTCCTTGAAAATATACTAAATCTCCCCCATCTTTATCATTTGGTGCTTTAAAAAAGTGATTAAAACCTACATCATATAATGTAGCAGATGATTGAAATGAGGCAATATGTCCACCTAAATCTAAGTTTTTCTTAGATGCTCTTAAAACCATAGCTTGTGCATTCCATCTAATAATTGAACGAATATTTCGCTCTAATAACTGATCTCCTGGCATTTTAGGCTCTTGGCTTGTAGGAATTGTATTAATATAAGCTGTAGTTGCTGTATATGGTAAGTATGCACCATTTCTTCTTGCTTTATCTATTAATTGTTCTAATAAATAATGTGCTCTCTCTTTACCTTCTTCTTCTAATACAGTTTCAAGGGCATCTATCCACTCTTTGGTTTCTATTGGGTCAATATCACTTAAGTTTATACCTGACATATATATTCCTTATAATTATTTGTTAACAAAATTTAATACTTAATTTATTCTTAGTTAAAATTTTTAATATTATACTCTAATAAACTTACGTCTTTCTGCATACTCCAAAGTAAACATTTCAGATAAGATTTGCGAATTATTCGGGTTTTTTCAAAAAAATACAAAAATATATTTTTGATTTTACTTATTATTTTTAATATAAAATTAAGTTTAGGCAGATTAATGCACTTTTTTTCAAAATTATTCTTAAAAAAGAGAAATAAATAAAATAAAAGATTATTTTTATTCTTTAACTTAAATTAAAATTACAAAATTACATTAATATTTTGCAATAATAAAACTAAATTTCATTAATTGATATAATTTTGCAGTAATTTGTACTATAAATATTTTTTTCTACAAAACAATATAATAGTACTCTATATCATTTTAAATATATCTGAAAGAATTTATATACTTATAAATGAATCAAGAAAAGAAAAAGAGTTATATGTTAGATAAAAATATACACTATAGATTATTGTCAGACGATACAAATTCTGCAGCTTACAATATGGCAAAAGATGAAGCTTTGGTAAAAAGTTTCGAAGAATTTGACTTGCCCATTTTAAGACTGTATTCTTGGGAAAAATCTTTTACTATTGGAGTTTCTCAAAAAATAAAGGATTATGATTATTTAAAACAATATAAAAACAACTGTGCCAAGCGTATTACAGGAGGTGGTGTACTTTTCCATGGGCACGATTTATCTTATTGTCTTATCATTCCTGTATCGTTTATGAAAAACTTAAACGTAAAAGAGTCTTACGAAAAAATATGTACTTTTTTATTACAATTTTATAAAGAACTTGGATTAAATGCAATATATGCAAAAGATGATAAAAATACACAGCTTTCAAAAAGCAGTTTTTGCCAAGTTGGGTTTGAAGCCTATGATATCTTGGTAAATGGAATTAAGATTGGTGGTAATGCACAAAGAAGAACAAAAAAACTCATCTTTCAACACGGTTCCATTCCAATCAAAGCCTTAGAAGATGAAGATTCAAAAAACAGAAAAAACGAAATTGGACATTGTTTAAATGAATTTGACATTCATTTGACATACAAAGACGCTAAAGTTAGACTTGCAAATGCTTTTGAAAAAACATTTAATACAAGTCTTAAACTATCCACATTAAATAAAAAAGAAGAAGAGCACTTACGTTCTTTAT
>CAJXWI010000699.1 GCA_913062735.1 uncultured Arcobacter sp. | reverse complement strand
AAAATATTCATAAATGCTTATTTTAAGAGAGAAAGGTATTCAATGGCTAAAATAACTTTTTCAAAATAAGAAAAGACAAAAACTTTACTGAATGATACGTGGAAAATACTTATAGTAGATGATGAAGTTGCAGTACATGAAATAACAAAAACGGTTTTGGGGCATTTTGAATTAGATGGAAAAAAAGCAGAACTCATTAATGCATATAGCGGGAAAGAAGCGCTTGAAGTAATACAAAATACTCCTGATATTGCCGTAATTCTTTTAGATGTGGTTATGGAAACCGAAAATGCGGGATTAATGGTGGCACAAAAAATAAGAGAAGAATTAAACAATAACATTGTTCGTATAATATTAAGAACAGGACAACCAGGAAGTGCCCCCGAACAAGAAGTCATTGTAAAATACAGAATCAATGACTACAAAGAAAAAACAGAGCTAACCTCTAAAAAATTGTTTTCTTCTATAGTGACTGCCATTAGGTCTTATCAAGACTTAATGGTTATCCAAAAAAGCAGAGATGGATTGGAAAAGATTATTGAATCAACAAAGTCAATCAATGAAGAACACTCTTTAGAACTATTTGCAAAAGGAGTTCTTACTCAATTGATTTCTATTTTAAATTTAAACAATACTTCTTTGATTCTGAATACAAACAGTGCAATCTCTATAGAACAAAGAGAAGACAGCTATAAAATATTAGCAGGTACAGGAGAATATGAAAATATTAAACGTTTTAAAGAAATCAATCAAAATGTAAGAACATTAATTTTTGATGCCATAGAAAAAGAGACAACTCAGTTTGACGATAACTCTTATCTCGGTTACTTTAAATTTAATGACAATATTAAGTATTTAATATACATATCAGGATGTGAAAATATAAATGAATTAGATAAACAACTCACAGAAATTTTTTCCAATAATATCGCAGTTGCTTTTAATAATATCTCTTTAAGCAAAGAGATTATAGATACCCAAAAAGAAGTAATTGAGCGCTTAGGTGAAGTTGTTGAAAAAAGATCAAAAGAGGCTTCTAAACATGTCCACAGAGTCTCTGAATTTTCATATCACTTGGCACTGGATTATGGTTTGTCTCAAAAAGAAGCCCAACTTCTACAAATGGCATCTCCTATGCATGATGTTGGAAAAATTGGAATTCCTGATTCCATCCTTTTAAAACCTGGTACATTAGATGAAGCAGAGTTTGAAATCATGAAAAAACACGCAAGTATTGGATATAAAATTTTAAAATCATCAAAAAGAGAAATCTTTAAAGCAGCAGCTACTATTGCTTATGAACATCATGAAAAATTTGATGGTTCTGGTTATCCTCTCAAAAAAAGAGGAGAGGATATTCATATTTTTGGAAGAATCACTGCTGTTGCAGATGTTTTTGATGCCCTGTCGCATAAAAGATGTTATAAAGAACCATGGAAACTTGAAGATATATTAACATTAATGAGAGATCAAAGTGGAAAACATTTTGATCCTAAGTTGGTGGACATTGTATTAAATAACATTGACAAGTATTCTGATATTATTGCTTTTGTAAAAGATTATACTTCTTCAAATAGCTTCAAATAATACATGTATATGATCTACTCCTAAATTTTGAAGCATAAAAAAGAGGATAAAAGCTTGACTTTCAAGTAATAAATAAGTTTTACGTATATAAAAAAGAATGCTTTCAAGTAAGATGAATTTTAATACAATATAATACAATAAAAGATCTTTTTATATGAAAAAAACCGCTTTACTGCTTTGGTATGAAAAACATGGAAGGCATGAACTTCCTTGGCGAAATACGAATAATGCTTATCATATCTATTTGAGTGAAATTATGCTTCAGCAAACACAAGTAAAAACGGTACTTGAGCGATTTTACTTTCAGTTTTTAGAAAAATTCCCAAGTTTTGAAAGTCTGTGCAATGCAGAAGAATCCGATGTTTTAAAAGCATGGGAAGGTTTGGGATATTATACAAGAGCCAGAAATGTTCATAAAACTGCACAAATAGTTCAACAGAATCTTCCTTCTTCTGTAGAGCATTTATTAGAACTACCTGGCATTGGGCCTTCTACTGCTAACGCTATTGCATGTTTTGCATTTGGAAAAGAAGTTCCTATTTTGGATGCTAATGTAAAAAGAATTTTATACAGGTATTATAAAACAAAAACTGCAAAAGATAAAGAACTTTGGGCCTTATCTCATA
>CAJXWI010000698.1 GCA_913062735.1 uncultured Arcobacter sp. | reverse complement strand
TTTAACTCTTTCTTATAAAGGTCATAAAGGTATTTTCACTTATACTCTTGGAGGCATTTCTATTCCAGCAAATGCTTTTTTGAAAGCAAATACTGACTATGATTTTTTTATTGACATATCACGAAAAGGAAATACTTCTTTGCGAGCAGATGGAAAAGTAGATGTTTCGATGCTTGCAAGTAAATTAGCAAATGGAGGAGGTCACCCAAATGCCTCTGGTTGTAAATTTGATGACTTTAGAGAATCAATTAATTTAAATGATACAAGAACATTCTTACAAAATAAACTAGATAAAATTTCTTAGAAAGAAAGTGAAAAAAAAGAGTATAATACTAAATAACTAGTAATATTATTAAGGAGATAACATGGATTATGAAGCTGCAAGTATCAACTCAAGTGAGACTGAACTTTATAGAATTTTTGAAAATACTAAAACGATTGCCATAATTGGTTGTTCTCCTAAAGAGGAAAAGGATTCTAATAGAGTTGCCAGATATCTACAAAATGCTGGGTTTAGAATAGTACCGGTTTATCCAAAAGAAGATCAAATACTTGGTGAAGATGTGTATCGTTCTTTAGCAGATATCCCATTTAAAGTTGATATGGTAGATGTTTTTAGAAAAAGCAAAGAAATAGATGCTATCGTTGATATGGCCATCAAAAGAGGTGATATTGATTGTCTTTGGACACAATTAGGTCTTGTTAATAATGAAGCTTGCCAAAGAGCACATGATGCTTCAATTAAAATAGTTCAAGATAAGTGTACGAAGATTGAACACGCTAAAATAGTATAAAACCTAGAATAAATCACAACGAGGGTTGACTAGTAGTTTTAACGTAGCTACTGTTCCTTCTTGTTGATCTGTTCTGTTTTTTAAATATATTTGAGCGCCTAGCGCATCGGCTGCACTTTTTGCCAAAAATAAACCTAATCCTGCACCACTTTGAGTACCTACTCTTTTAAAAGGTGCAAACAAATCTATACTCTCATCAATACCGCTTCCATTATCTGTAATAGATATTTCAATAGTATCTTTTCTTTTTTCTAAGCGTATTGAGATTGAACCTTCATCTTTTGTAAATTTAATAGCATTTTGTACAAAATTTTGTATTATTTGAATTAATAAAGTGGGTTGTATAAGCGTAATATATTTATTTACATTGGCATAAAAAGTAATGGTAATATTCTTTTGTGAACTTAACATTCGATAATCATTTGTTTTTCTTTGCAAGAACTCAACCAAGTTTAATTCAATGGGTTTTTCAAACTGAGCCCCTTCTTGTCTTCCAATATCCAAGATTGAAGAAATCATTGAGTTCATGTCATTTATTTGTTTAATAGATAATTGAAGGGTCTCTTTATATCTCGTAATATCTCTGTCTTTTATTAAGGTTACTTCATTTTTTAATTTCATAACAGCTAGGGGTGTTTTTAATTCATGCGCAGCACCAATAAACAACTCTTTTTTGAATTTCACAAAGGTTTGAATTTTATTGGTTAATCCATTAATAGAGTAAGCAAGGGTATGAAACTCTTTTGGTAAAGATTGTTTATCAATTTGTGTCATATAATTTTCATTCATTTTTGAAAGTTTATCATTGATTAATAAAATAGGTTTTAACAAGGTTTTTGAGACTGTAACTGCATAAAAAACCACTAAAAATAATCCAAATAAAGAGATAAACAATAAGTTTTGAAATATTTGATTTAGCATATGCATATAGGAATTAATATTTTTTGTTATTTTAATAAAATGTTTGTTTTTTAAATCAAGGGGATATAAAATTTGTGCAAAATAATCGCTTCCATTAGAGAATCTACTGTAAGTAACTTTATCTAGGTTTTTAATTTGAATTAAATCAATAGTAACACCAGAACTTCGTATTAGAATAAAGTTGTCAATATCTATTTTAGAGTTTTTGCTTGTTTTTACGATGAGTTTAGCATCATTTAATAGGGAGCTTTGAATACGTTCGTAAATAGTAGATTTGGTATATCCATAAAAGAGTAGGGATAAAATAGCAATGAACAGTGAGGTAGCTAGAATCAGTTTTGTGTAAAACTGTTTATATATACTTTGATCACTGTTCATTATTTTAGTGCTTACGCTTTAGCTTTTGCTTCTTCGTCTTTTGCTGGGTAACAGAATCTGTAACCTCTTCTTCTGATTGTTTCAATTGTAGAAATATTTAAAGGTTTATCCATTTTTTGTC
>CAJXWI010000697.1 GCA_913062735.1 uncultured Arcobacter sp. | reverse complement strand
TTTATTACTTACTGGTATAACTATGGTATTCATAGGCTCTATCAGGTATAGACTACCAATAGAGCCATTTATGATAATAGTAGCTTCAGCTGTACTTTATAAAATCTGTTTAAAAATGAGCAAGGAATATAAAAATTGAAAAATTTTTTAAAAATTTCGTTATTAATTTCTGTATTCTTTTATATATTATATGATATTGATTACAATTTATTTTTTTTAAATATCTCCAATTATTCTATCTTGGGAATTATTTTTATGTTAATTTTGGTTATCCTCCCAGAGGTTATATTTGCTTATCGGTGGATATATGCAACAAATGAAAATTATAATGTTCTAGAAGCATTAAAAGCACATACATTAGCTGGTATTGCAGGTCTTGTAGCTCCTATGAAGTTAGGTGAATTAGCCCCCATCTGGTACCTACAAAAGATTCATGGAGTAAAAACATATAGTACGTTTGCTACAACCATAATAGTAAGAATGATAGATTTGGTTGTTTTATTGTCATTGGGACTTTTGGTTACCTTTCTTGTTTTTAATAATAGTGATTACCAAATTTATAGTTTAGTATTACTCATCACTTTATGGATTATAATTGTAGTTTTTTTTAAATATCCAAAAATAGCTTTTGTGGTTTGTAAATTTATTCCAAATAGAAAACTTAATGCGTATTTAATAAAACTGATTAGAATAATACTTCATACAATTAAATTGAAAAACCTGACTTTTCTACTAATATTTACTACTTTATTATGGATAAGTTTTTTTGCAGTAACCTTTGTTTTTTTATTTTATGTCGCAAAGTTTGATTTGAGTATAATCGATTTCTTTGTAGTTTTTTTAGTAACATCAGTTGGGATGGCCATACCCTTGGCTCCATCTGGTTTTGCTACTTATCATGCCTCTATGATATTATCACTTGGGTGGTATGGTATATCTAAAGATAGTGCATTGGGTGCAGCTATTGTATTACACGTAATACAACTTTCCCCTTCAGTTGTGCTATATATTGTTTTTTTTCTTTTTACAAAAAACAAAAATATATTATGGAGAATAAATGACAAAAAAATTATGTGAAAATATTTCTAAGAATCATGAGAATTCAACATGTCTGCATGATATCGATTTCCACAATATATTAACTGATATATATAAAATTAAAAACTTGACTGGTGTATTTCAAATTGATAATAAAGATGTTGTAGTAAACGCTTTTAAAGTTAATAATTTAGCTTCGGGTAAAAAGATTATAAGTATGCCTTTTTCTTTTATACCAAAAATGTTAGGAGAGAGTGATGATATTAATGGATTAAAATATTTAATTAATGTTGCATGTACTGAAGGTTCAGAATATTATGTAGAATATAAATGTTTTTCAGACTTGGGAAATAATTTAACTATTAAAAATAAAATTGTCACTAAAAAAAATTTATTAATAAATTCATCATTATTTTTAAAGAATACTTATGAAGAACAACAACTGGAAATTTCTAAAAATCTTAGACAAACGATTAGAACAAGTAATAGAAGAGCGCAAGAAGAAGACATTGTATTTAAAAAAGCGGATGATATTAGGTTAGTTCAATCTTTTTACACAATGCTTAATAATATGTTTAAATATAAGCATAATACTATATCTCAGCCTTTTGAGATTTTTGAATCTGTATATAACAACTTTGTATTAAAAAATAAAGCTGATTTTTATTTAGCAGTTAAATGTGATAAAGTAATTGCTGGTATAGTTGTTTTTAAACATAATGATAACTGGACATATATGTGGGGTGCTTCTGACCAAGACTATTCAAAAATAAATTTAAATACTTTATTGGTAGATCTTTTGATACAAGATGCAATTAAAGAAAAAGCTAAAATAATTGAAGATACAACGCCTCCAGAACCCAAAATGAATACTTTTTTGTCTTTAACATCATATTTGAAATGCCTTAAACCAAGTTCAAAGCCTGCAATATCAGTATTATGACCAATAACTTTATCGTTTTCCTTATAAATAGTATTTACCGATTGAGATTCGTTTGCTTCGGGACTTAGTTCATCAAGAAAAGGGATGACTAATTTTTTAAATGGAACAGTTACATTTATTCCATCAATTTCTCCATTTCTAACTTTAAAAATTGTGCCTTCAATATCATTCTCATTAAGTTGTTTTTTGTCGTAAACTGCATCTATATTATTTTTCTTAATCCAATAATTATGTAA
>CAJXWI010000696.1 GCA_913062735.1 uncultured Arcobacter sp. | reverse complement strand
GGCGTTCCTGAAATAGGGGCAATAGGAAGAGGTGAGAATATGGAAATAACTACATATTTAGAAAAAGCCATGGAGTCAGAACTTTCTGCAAATGTTATAGATTTATGTCCAGTGGGAGCTCTAACTTCTAAACCGTACGCTTTTGAAGCTCGACCTTGGGAACTTAAAAAAACTGAAAGCGTAGACGTAATGGATGCAGTTGGCTCAAATATAAGAGTTGATACTTACAATTGGGAAGTAAAAAGAATTTTACCAAGATTAAATAATGAAATTAATGAAGAGTGGATATCTGACAAAACAAGATATTCTTGTGATGGTTTATTAAAGCAAAGACTAGATGTTCCGTATATTAAAAAAAATAATAAATTACAAAAATCTACTTGGGATGAAGCTATAAAACTTTTAGTTGATAAAATTAATTCAGTTCAACCAAATGAAATAGCTGGCCATATTGGTGATATGATTAATATGGAAAATGCCCTGAGCTTCAGGCACTTTTTTAAAACACTAAAAAGTGAAAATTTGGAGTTTAGAGAAAAAAATTTTTACATAAACCCAGATGAAAAAATGAACTATATTTTTAATTCTTCTATAGCAGGAATTGAAGATACAGACTTAATTTTACTTGTTGGAACCAACCCAAGACATGAAGCATCAATTTTAAACGCTAGAATAAGAAAAACATTTGTACAAAAAAAAATCCCAATTTTCTCAATAGGAAATCCAGGTGACTTAACTTATGAATATGAAATAATTGGTGATAGCACTGAAGATATTAAAAAAATTGTAAAAAAAGAACATGACTTTTCTCAAAAACTTTTATCAGCAAAAAAACCAATAATCATTATTGGAGAGTCAGCTTTAGAGTTAAAAAGTGGAAAATATTTAATTGAGGGTTTTAAAAATTTTTTAAAAAAGAATAACTTTATAAATAAAGACTGGAATGCGTTTAACTTTTTACCTCAAAACGCTTCAACAGTTGGCTTAATAGACTTAAAAATATTATCTAAAGATGAAGATAAAAGAAATTCATTTTTTGAGAAATTAAATAATAGTACTGATGCGATAACTATTATAATTATAAAAAAACTTACAGTTTTTGTCTTATTAAATATAGTCTGACATATATTGATAACAAAATCCATAGGTGTAGAATCGTCATTGAGTAATATTACACAATATTTTGGTGGAGATTTTAACTTGGTAATCTCTGCTACGCCACTTGCTTGAGTTTTTGTCATAATTATGCCTCTCTATAAAGTATATTTATGCTAAAAAATTTAGATTTTTGGATTTTCTTTAGCAATACGTCTACGATGTCTAGCTCTGCCAGCCGCTTCTGCTTTTAGTCTTTTTTCCGTATTACTCACGAAGTATCTACGGTCACGAACTTCTTGCATTATACCTTCCTTCGCTATCATCTTCTTAAGTCTTCTCATAGCTTGTTCAAGGTTTCCATTTCTAACTTCTACAGTTAGACCTTTACCTCTAGGTTGGTCATCACGTCTAGGTGGTCTTCTTTCGCCCGACTGCCACGTATTATTAAAGTTTTTTCTATTATATGCCATTTGTTTCTTATGTTTTTCCAGTTACTCTGTGACTTTGAACATTGATGTGCTCAAACTTTATATTAAGTTTCTCTGCAAACTTATTTAGCACCTCTTTAGCAGATTCAGGTCTACCACGTTCTCTGCCTTTCATTGTCACTATAACTGTTAGTTTATTATTTTTGTCTAAAAATTTACGAGCCATATTGGCTTTTGTTTCCAAATCATGAGTATCAATATTAACACCCATACGTATTTCTTTGACTTCTACAATGCTTTCGCGTTGTTTCTTTTTAGCCATCTTTGCTTTTTGCTTTAGCTCATACAAATGTTTATTAAGTGAGACTATTCTACATACTGGTGGCTGTGCTTTTTCAGCTATCAGTATTAAATCTAACTCCATTTCTTTTGCTTTTGCTAAGGCTTCCTTTGTAGACATGACCTGACTATCGCCATCTGGTAAGGAAACTCGAACTTCCGCAAATTTAATTCTTTCATTCGCGGTGTATAAGGGCTTTAATTCTCTTCTTCTGAAATTTCTATGTTGCATTTTTACCTTTGATATAATGTGGTTCTGCGTTTTTAGAAATAACATCTTTTGTAATAATAATTTTGTTTATACCGTCATTAGCCATTTCAGGTAACCTATACTGTAAATCAAGTAATGCACCATCA
>CAJXWI010000695.1 GCA_913062735.1 uncultured Arcobacter sp. | reverse complement strand
AGAATCAGACAGAGTGTTAAAAACATCATTTTTTTAGGGGGGTCTCATGGGGCTGCTGCAATTAATGATTATGCCTTATCTTTGGCGCCTTCATTGCATAAAGCAGGGATTAAAATTATTCATCAAACTGGAAAAAATGATTTTGAACGTGTTGTTGAGGCCTATGCTAAACTAGGTATTCCTGGCGATATTTTTGCTTTTGACCAAGCACTTCATTTAAAAATGTCAGAAGCTGATTTTGCAGTATCAAGAGCAGGGGCGTCAACATTGTGGGAGCTTGCAGCAAATGCGATTCCTACTTTGTTTATTCCTTATCCTCATGCAGCAGGTGATCATCAATTCCATAATGCTGATTTTTTAAGAAATAAAGGTTTGTGTTTTGTAGCAAGAGAAAGTGAATTGCATCCAAACATTTTAATCAAATGCTTAAAAAGCAATATTGAAAAAATGTCTAAAGGACTAACGGATTGTATTATGTATGATTCCGTTGAGTCTATGGTTGATATTATTTTAGAACAAAATCAATAAAACAATACCAAAAATTATTCTATAAATACCAAAAGCAATAAAAGTAAAGTTTTCTAAAAAGCTTAAAAATATTTTTATTGCTAAATAAGCTACTATAAACGAAACTACAAAACCTACAAATAATACGAAAAGATTTGAATCTAAGAACTCATCATAGTGTTTCAATAAATCATATGCAGTAGTAGCACATAAAACAGGAATGGCCAAAAGAAATGAAAATTCTGCTGCTGCTTTTCTATTTAATTTAACAAGCATTGCTCCTATAATACTAGAACCAGCTCGTGATGTTCCTGGAATTAGCGCAAATACTTGTGCTAATCCAATATAAAATGATTGTTTATACGTAATATCTTCGACATCTTTAGTATGTGTTTCTTCTTCTTTATAAAATTGTTCTACTATTATAAATACAATTCCACCAAGAATAAACATAACAGCTACAATTTGCACAGAAAATAAAGATTTAATTAAATCTGCACATAAAAAACCAATAATTCCAAGAGGTAAAAAAGATAGGGCTACTTTCATCCATAAATTAATATATTTAAAAGTAAATTTAGAAGGATAGTGCAAGACTACTGCTAAAATAGCAGCAAATTGAATAATCATTTCATAGGCTTTTGTAATTGCATCTTGCTCTAGCCCTAAAAACTTACTTGCAACTATTAAATGTCCAGTAGAAGATATAGGTAAAAATTCTGTTAAGCCTTCAATTACTCCTAAAACAACGGCATCAAACATTTGTATCATTTATTATCCTTGCTTAATTTTAAGAATAGCTTGAGTGCTCTTTTTTCTTTATGGCCTATTTTGTAATCTATAACTTTTAAATATTCTAAGATGTTATTCTTACTAATGCCAGATCTTATCGCATATTTATTTAAGATATATTGAGGAATTTTTATTTTCCTTTTATCAAAGCGTTTGGTAATTTTCTTTAAATATTTTTCATTCTTATTAAAACATAACCTCGCAAATACGAAAGGAAGATTGTATTTTTCTTGCCAAGCTTGTGCTAAATCAATATATTCGTCTTTGTTTATATTTTCATGATAAAACTTAAGCGCTTTGTCTCCAATAATAACTTGACCCTGTATATTAAGAACTTTTGCTAGGGCGTTTGAAGTATCCGATTCTATATCTTTTTTATTCGCTCCTTTTATAACAAGTACAGAAGTAACAGGACTTTTAGCAACTATTCCTAAGTTTAGAGATTTTTCATGTCTTGAAGCAATAGATGAAATAAAAGCAGAGTGTATTTGTTTTTTCTTATATTTTTTATTAATATTAGAAGGATAAGATTTTTTGTAATTTATAATGGATTTAATTTGTGTAGAGGGTATATTTTTTTTAATGTAAACATTAAAGGGCAATAAATTAATATAATCAATTTTACCAAATATCATGCTCATTATCTGCCTTTGTATTAAAATAATTTTGATATAATAGTGAATATTTAGTAAATAAGGGGTTAAAAATGGTAAAAGTAGAGTTTTTAGGACCAATTAGTAATGAAGCTTTAAATATTGATATAAGTAATTTGTCCGAGTTGTCTGCAATCTTGCAAAAAAACGAAAATGTTTCTTCTTGGTTGGAAACCTGTGCCGTAGCAATTAATGATACTATGGTTTCTTCAAAAGACCATGTTTTAAAAGATGGCGATAGAATTTCATTATTACCTCCTGTTTGTGGTG
>CAJXWI010000694.1 GCA_913062735.1 uncultured Arcobacter sp. | reverse complement strand
TGCATGAGAAAATAATTTTTCCCATTGGGTATTTCCACTGCTATCTAGTTTTACAACCCAAGAATTATAATTAAAACCATTGGTCGCTTTTTCACCCACAATAATAAAACCACCATCTGCAGTTTCTTTAATATCATGTCCATACTCATTACCCGAATCGTCAATACTTTTACTCCAAAGCTCCACACCTTCAGGAGTGAACTTTTTTACATTTGTATCAATATAAGTAGACGTATCTGTCACCCCATATCCTATACTTACAAAGTTCCCATCTGACGTTTTAATGATTTTTTGTCCATAATCTTCATTCGATGAGCCATATCTCTTTTCCCACACTTTATACAAATACTTATGATCTGGACTATTTTGTTTGATTTCTGTTGTGACTACCGTTGTGCTATTATTAGTATCAACAATACTGCTAGTACTAATATCATAATTTGTTAAAACTGAACTAGAATTGCTATCACTCAAACTGGTATATGTTCCACTGCTTGTTGTATCAAAATCTTGTGTATTTGCATTATAATACCAAGTTGTATTATCATCTGAAATCAACTGTATTTCGTAACTTCCTCTTTCACTATAGTCAATACTAAAAGATGAATCTCCTGTTACATTGGTATCAAACGTCAATCCCGTTGCATAAACCAGTTTTACTTGAACAATATTTTTATCATTATTTTGTAAATTTCCAGTAAATTTATAATATTGCCAGTTGTCATTATTTAAATCTAATATTACTGTTGAATTTAAATCATTTGTAAAACCTGCACTTGCATTTATATCAGGATAAATTTTATTATCTTCAAAGTTATAAAACCAGTCAATTCTATGTGATTCAGATACATTTTCATCTATCTTAATTGCATATTCTCCATCTGTAATATTAAGTGAAATGGTATTATTTCCATCTTGCACTTCATTTAAGTTCAATGTGTAATCACTACTTGGACTATGTAAATCGATATTTACTAGTTTATGTTCATTTAAATCTACATTTGAAAGTGTTATTTCTGTTTTATTACTGTCAAATTCACCTCTTGAAGAAAATGAGTATACTTCCATTTTTGTATCTTCACTTGGCAAAGTGGACTCGGATGTCAAGTCACTATGTGATCTAAAAGAAGTCATATCTATACCTAAATCCAATGCTCCGTCAGCTATTGTTATTGCTTTTTGAATATAGTTTTCTATTATTTGTTCTGTATTTCCATCTATTTTAGATACATCAAAATAAATGGTTGAACCTATAACTTCTACTTTTGTTTTAAATTTAAATGCTGCATTGGCAGACCTTGTGTCTAATACTGTAATCTCCCCACTTTCATACAGTTCGATGTCAACATACCCTTCACTATCAGTTCTTGATACAGAGTATCGTATAGCGTTATTTCTAAATTCAAGATTGGCATAAATTCTCTCATTATTTGCATTTATCTCTTTCATAACACTGATTTTTCTAATTTGAGAAAAATCATTCGCTTCTTTAATAGAGAATATAGACTCTACAATATTTTTTTCATGAGTATATTTAGTTCTTGCTTCTGATCTAGATTTTTCACCTATTTTATTATAAGCATCAACAAGGATTGTATTATTTACACTTTTTTGTGCATCATTTCCTAGAATATTGTTCATTTCATAGAGTTTTCTGTTTTCCCAGTTGTATCCAAAACTGACAAAGTTATTTACAGAATTTACATAAAAGGAACTTACTTCCAATTTTGTATCCTCACTTAGATTTGGATTAGCTCCAATGGGATGACTTTGTACTCTATATCCAAGTTTGTCAATACCTAAGTCTAACGAGTCATCCGCAATTGTAACTACCTGTTGAGGATATGTTTCAAGTATATCAAGTGTAGTTCCATCTATTTTTGAAACATCAAAGTAAATAGTAGAATCAGCAACTTCAACTTTTACATTATATTTGTATACTCCATTATTTGAATTAGTATTTTCAGATGAAATTAATGAGTTTTGATATCTTTCTAGTTCAATCTCACCTTCACTGTCATATCTGCCCACATAATAAGAAATAGAATTTTCTTTAAATATTACATTGGCATATATTCTTTCATTATTTGAGTTAATATTTGTCATTACGGACATCATTTTAATCTCGGAATAATCATTTGCCTCTTTTATTTCCATAATTGAGCTAATTGAATTTCGACCTTCTGAAAATTCTGTTCTGGCTTCAGCTCTTGATTGATAACCATCTTTATT
>CAJXWI010000693.1 GCA_913062735.1 uncultured Arcobacter sp. | reverse complement strand
CACCAGAAGAAAATGATAATTTACATTTGAGTCTATTTCGTTTTTCAATGACTAGAAAAGGTCAGAATGAAGGTAAAGACTATTTTATTTTTAGAAAAAGTGAAGAAGTAATTGTTAATTTTGAAGGATATTATATAAAAGAAAATGAAGATGATTCTTGGAGCATGTATGATTTTGAAAGAGGTAATCATGATTTAGTATGTAGTTTTCCACTTTTAGAGAGTATCCTAGCATATTATTATGTTCATTTAACATTTTTTTCGCTTCCTTCTATGTTCGAATATATGAATGAGTGGGAAAAAGAAACAGGATTGGAATTTTAAATAAAATGGCCGAATCAAAAATGACAAAACAAGATTTATTGATAAGCTTATTTAAATTTACTATGAACAAACATAAACAACAAGAAGGTCAAGACTACTATATATTTAGAAAAGATGAAGAAGTAATTATAAATGATATTGAAGGATCTTATATAAAAGAAAATGATGATAATAGTTGGAGTGTGTATGAACATGAAAGAGGAAAGGATGAATTGATAGTAACATTTCCTTTTATTAGAGATATATTAGAGTATTTTTATATGGATTTCCTTTCTAATTGTTCAATATCTGACTACAGAGAAGAATGGGAAAAAGAAACTGGACTACAATTTTAAATAGCATAAAGGGGACCATAAAGGGGACAGGCAACTTTAAATCGTAACCTACCTACTTCAATCCATAATGTAATTTATTTATTACAATTTATGATATACTTCCTCTTATTATTTTATTTCTAAGGTCGCAATGATGCCAAGAATAGCTAGAGGGTTAGCAGACAAACAAACGTATCATATAATCAATAGGGGAAATAGAAGAGAAGCTGTATTTCATGATAAATATGATTATGAAAAGTTTCTGAAACTACTTCTTGAATCAAAAGAAAAATATAATATTAAACTATATGCTTATTGTTTAATGCCAAATCATTTTCATTTAGTTATTTACACAAACTTAGCAGACTCTTTATCACAAGCTAGGCATTGGATTAGTTCTAGTTATGTGAGATACTATAACAAAAGATACAATCTATCAGGTCATCTTTGGCAAGGAAGATATAAGAGTTTTATTGTACAAGAAGACACTTATCTTCTTGTATTACTAAAATATGTGGAAGCAAACCCACTTAGAGCAAAAATAGTAAATGACAGTATAGAATACAAATACAGTTCAGCTTATAAAAGAGTTAATAAACTAGAAGATGAATTAATAGATGATTCACAAATAGACCTACCAAATAATTGGCATGAGTTTATAAATGAGATTGAAAATAAAACTAACATAGATTGTATTAGAAACTCAATTACACGACAATCACCCTTAGGTGATGAAAATTGGAGATACATGATAGCAAAAGAGCGTGGACTGGAATCAACTTTAAATCCAAGAGGTAGCCATGAATAAATACCAGCTGAAGACTGTTTAATCATTCCAACTCTTAACATTAATTGATGAGATTTAATTTTTGCTTCTGAAGGATTATTTTTTAATATTGGTATAAATGAATTTGATAAAAGCATCTTAATTAATCATATTTCTTAAATTTAAATATTCAAATTTAATTAATAAGTAAATTATTATGAAAATGACAGTAGTAATTCCAGTGCAATAAAGGAATTTTTTCAGCATTTTTGGATTTTCAGGTGAGCCAGGATCCTCACCGTCAATTTTTACAGTCTTTGTTCGATTCACATCTATAGGTAGAATAGCAAAAAAAACTATCCACCATATAATTATATAGATAATAGCTAAGCCTGTTGCGCTCATTAAATTCTTACTAAATTGATATTGGTAAAAGGTTTTTTCCCTGTTCTCTCTTTAGAAAATTTTCTACAGGCAATTTTTAATGCATCAATAAGATTGTGTTCTTGTTGTTTGCTTCCAATTTTAAAAGTTCTAGAGGTTTTCTCTATTTCCTCTTCTAATCCATAAACAAAATCATCTCGATCATCTACAGGTAAACCACGAAATGAAAGAATAGGGTTATTGTGTATATTACCTTTAGGTGTAATCATAATTGTTACCTCGAGATATCCATTTGCACTTAAATTTTTCCTATCTTTTATCGATTGTGAATCTGGATCAACACTAACACTGCCATCTAAGTAGAGTCTGCCACTTGGAGCCTTGTCATATACTTCAGGTTTTTCACCTGGATATAACTTAACGATATCACCATTTTCTACTTGAACTG
>CAJXWI010000692.1 GCA_913062735.1 uncultured Arcobacter sp. | reverse complement strand
TGCAGGACATAGAGGTTTAGTTGGTTCTGCAATAGTTAAAAACCTTCAATCAAAAGGTTATACAAATTTAATATATAGAACTCATAAAGAGTTAGATTTATTAAATCAAGAATCAGTAAAAAACTTCTTTTTAGAAAACAGACCAGAATATGTAATACTTGCTGCTGCTAAAGTAGGTGGTATTGTTGCTAATAATACATACAGAGCAGACTTTATTTATGAAAACCTTCAAATCCAAAATAATATAATACATCAATCCTATTTAAATAAGGTCACAAAACTTCTATTTCTAGGCTCAACATGCATTTACCCAAAAAATTCCCCACAACCTATGCGTGAAGATTCATTACTTACTAGCACCTTGGAATACACAAATGAACCATATGCAATTGCAAAAATTGCAGGTATTAAAATGTGTGAGTCATACAATCTTCAATATAATACAAACTTCATATCTGTAATGCCTACAAATCTTTATGGGCCTAGTGATAACTTTGATTTAGAAACATCGCATGTGCTTCCAGCACTTATAAGAAAGATACACCTAGCAAAACTTCTTAATGAAGAAAAATATGAAGAAGTAATAAAAGATCTAAATGTAGATACATTAGAAGAATCAAAAGAGTACTTAAATAAATTTAATGTTTCTGAAAATGAAGTAGAAATCTGGGGATCAGGAAAACCAAGACGAGAATTCCTTTACTCGGAAGATATGGCAGATGCCTGTGTATTTTTATTAGAAAATAGAGATTTTAAGGATACAATCCAATACAAAAAAGAAATTCGAAATACACATATCAATATAGGAACAGGAATTGATATTTCAATTAAAGAATTAGCTACTTTAATCCAAAATATAATTGGATTTAAAGGTAAACTAAAATTCAATTGCGATAAACCAGATGGACCACTTATAAAATTATCAAATCCAACAAAACTTCATTCCTTAGGTTGGAAACATAAGGTTACATTAGAAGAAGGGATTAGAACTATGTATGAATGGTATATAAACTATAACAAGGAAAGTAAAAATGAAATTTAATAAAAAATTAATTATACAGGATAAAGAAATCTCATTAACTTCACCAACATTTATAATAGCTGAAGCAGGCGTTAATCATGGTGGTAACATAATTATTGCTAAGCAATTAATAGATTTAGCGAGTGATTCAGGTGCCGATGCTGTAAAATTTCAAACTTTTAAAGCAGAAGACCTTATCCTTGACAATGTAGAAAAAGCTCCATATCAGCAAAAAACTACTGATTCAAAAGAATCTCAAATGGATATGTTAAAGAGACTTGAGGTTTCAAAAGAGCAAAATATTGAGTTGAAAAATTATTGTGAAGAAAAAAAAATTATATTTTTAACTACACCATTTGATGAAACTAGTTTATCTGAGTTAGACGATTTAGATTTAGTTGCGTATAAAGTAGCATCTACAGATACAACAAATTTACCATTTTTAAAAAAGATTGCAAAAAAAGGTAAGCCAATTTTTTTATCAACAGGAATGACCTACTTAGCTGAAGTTCAAATGGCACTTGAAACTATATATGAATTTAATAAAAATGTAGTTCTTCTTCAGTGTACTGCTAATTACCCTATCAATGATGATGAAGCAAATTTAGAAGTTATTAATACTTTTAAAAAACATTTTGATATATTAGTTGGATATTCCGACCACACAGTTGGTGTAGGTGCTGCTCCTTTTGCAATTCCAATGGGTGCCTCCGTCGTTGAAAAACACTTTACTCTAGATAAATCACAAGATGGACCAGATCATAGAGCATCTCTTTCTCCTGAAGAGCTAAAAGAATTTGTAAAACTTGTGAGAAAAGTTGATAAATTTATGGGTTCTGATATAAAAAAACCAAATTTGTCTGAGACTAAAACACGAGTATCTCTTCAAAAATGTATGGTAGCAAATAAGGATATATTGATAGGTGAAGAATTTACAGAAGACAATATTATTGCAAAAAGAACGGGTGGTTTAGGTATTTCACCAATATATTTCAATGATATTATTGGTGGAACCTCCAGTAAAAAATATGTTAAAAATGAAATTATAGAAATATAATGAAAATAATATATTGTGGATTTGGAAGAGCTGGATTGGAATGTTTATATCAGCTGTTTAGTGGCTTTGATATTAAAGGTGCTGATCTTATAGTATTTACGCACGAATCCAAAGAAAATGTTGAATTTATTAAACATTTAAATTATTTTCAACGAAAT
>CAJXWI010000691.1 GCA_913062735.1 uncultured Arcobacter sp. | reverse complement strand
AAAGTTTAAAGATAAATTTTCTTACTCATCTTTAAATACCTTACATTTCAGCAAAGAGAGTTTACTTGGCTTTTTATTAGGACTTGATGGAAATATTGCAGTTTCTTTGGGTGAAAGCGAAGCCTTGATAGAAGCTTCTTATGCATATAAGAAACTTGGATTTAACTTAGATTTTATTACTATTCATAAAAATGGAGAGCTTGTTTATGACGGAATTAAGGATAAGTATTCTTATATATTTGTTTCTTCATATATTATGGATACTTATGTAAAAGTTGATTTATTAGAAGTTAAAAAGAAAAGTAAAGCAAAAATAATAGCAAATATTTCTGCTACTTTGGATTGCTCGCATATTGATATTGCAATTTTAGATGCCTAT
Source organism: uncultured Arcobacter sp. (assembly GCA_913062735.1). The sequence goes on along the minus strand of CAJXWI010000691.1, from coordinate 1,862 downwards.
AAGTTAAGTGGCTATGCAAGTTCTAGTATTTTATTACACAATGAGCTACTAGAAAAACAAGTTCTTGGAGAAATTGATATTATTTCAGTAAAAAATATCATTGAAGCACAGGCTTGCATTTATGAAAAAGAGACAAAAAACTTGTTTATAAAGGCTTTAAAAAAGGAATTAAAAGAAGATCTTTTCTTTTTTGTTGACCCTTCTTTAAGCTTAGAAAATACACTGCATTTTGGACTAAAGAACATAAAAGCGAGGGAGATAATTAGATCACTTGCTTTATATGACATTTTTACTTCAAATGGAGAAGGCTGTTCTTTGGGATTAATGAAACCCTCACGAATTTTACAAGAAATGGGCCACAGTGAAAAGGAAGCAAGACAAGCACTTAGTTTTTCTTTTGCAAGTGCTTTTAGCAAAGAGGACATTGATACTATTTGTAAAATAGTATCAAAAGTTTACAGACAAATAAAGGTTTTAAATGATTAAAAAATATTTGGATTTTGAAGAAGCAAGAAAAATTTCTTTGGAAATGGCGCAAATAAATACTTTTGAAGAAATAATAAATTTAGAGAATTCTTTAGGCCGTGTTATTGCACAAGATATCCTTTGTCAAAAAAATCTGCCTTCTTTTAATAATTCTGCAATGGATGGTTTTGCAATAAAATTTTCAGAAGTTTCGAACACTCTTTTTATTAAAGAAACTATTTTTGCTGGACAAAACAGTACAAAAAAGTTAAACAAAAATGAATGTTATAAAATTATGACAGGAGCAAAGGTTCCAAATGATGCTGATACAATAGTTCCTATTGAAGATGTTTCAGTGATGAATAACACTATAGAAATAAAAAAAGAAATAAAAAAAGGTTCTTGTTTACGTTTAAAAGGAGAAGAGCAAAAAGTTGGTAATATTTTGTACAAAAAAGGGGATAGTATTACTGCTTCTATGGTTGCAGTTCTTGCATCTCAAGGCTTAATTATGATTAAAGTGATTAAAAAATTAAGCATTGCTATCGTATCTACAGGGGATGAAATTAAAGAACCGTGGGAACATGCAAGTGAAGATGAAATATACAACTGTAATTCTTTTGCTCTGCTTTGCCAGCTTAAAGAAAAAGGGTTTGACGCCACTTATACAGGAGTGATTCCTGATAATCTAAAAGAATCAGAAGAATTTATAAAAAATTTAAAATCTTATGATGTGATTATTACAAGTGGAGGTATTTCTATGGGAGATGCTGATTTTGTGGGACAAGCTTTTTTAAACAATGGACTTGAAATATCTTTTCATGGAGTAAATGTAAAACCTGGCCGTCCTATTATGATGGGAACATTAAACGATACGTTTGTTATGTGTTTACCAGGTAATCCCCTTACTGCTATGGTTAATCTTCATTTATTTGTTTTGCCTGTGTTATATAAACTTCAAGGCAGTAATACAATCTACCATGATTATGAAAGCGCTACAAATCAAGAAAGCTTTAATGTTAAAAAAGGGCGCGTAAATCTTGTATTAGGGAAACTTGAAAAATCAGAATTTACAGTAAGCCAAAAAAATAAATATGGTTCAGGAATGATTTCAGTACTTGGAGAAAGTAATGCCATTCTTGTTTCCAATACAAACAGTGAGTGTTTTTTAGTAGATCAAAGTGTAAAAGTTATTCGTTTTACCTGTTCTTTTGTTAATGAACAAATAAATATATTTAATTAAAAGGCAAAAGATGAAAAAAATTATGATTAAATCTGCTCTTTGTATCACCCTTCTTTTATCCATAAATGCAAATGCAAAAGAAAGTTTGATGATGGCAACTACCACAAGTACTGATAATACGGGTTTATTAGATTATCTTGCACCTAAGTTTGAA